>NZ_DBFEGU010000001.1:0-10851 GCF_048329335.1 Eggerthella sp.
GAACGCGAGCGCGCCGAGGGACACCACGCCGATGACCACGACGATCTCCACCCAGGTGGGAGCGTACGTCCCCGTGAGCGCCCACATGCTCGAGCCGCCCTGCTGGGCCGCCGCGATGCCAAGCGAGACGCCCGGCGCGCCCGCCACGTTGAACCCGACGAAGGAGGTGAGCAGCAGCCACACGCGCTTGAAGAACACGCCCGCCACCACGCACACGCTGGCCGCGGCCACCAAGCCCATCCGCGCGCGGTTCTTCGCGAACACGAGGATGCAGAACGGGATGAGGATGCCCACGACGATCTCGAACCAGAAGAACGGGGCGGTTGCGCCCGTCGCCATGATGGCGAGCGTCTCGGCGCCGGCGGCGCCCGGGTACGCCATAGTCAGCGCCTCGCAGCCCACGAGGAATCCGTCGACGGCGACGCACACGGCCAACAGGCCGGCCAGGTTCGACAGCAGCTTCTTGTCGGTGGCGAAACGGCCGGACTTGTTGAGACCCATGAGCGAGAGCAGCAGCAGGGCCAGGCCGGAGTCCATGGCCGATACCACGAACAGCGGCGCCATGATGGCCGAGTACCAGCCTTCGCGCGCCATTTCCAGGCCGAAGATCCACGCCGTAACCGAATGCACGAGGATGGCGACAGGCAGGGCGAAGCGCGACACGACGGCCACCTTGGCCTGCGCGCCCGGCTTCTTCGACTTCATGAAGTACAGGTACACGACGTTGATGACCAGGTACAACGTGATGACGCAGATATCCCAGAACAGAGGAGACATCGGGTTCGGCCCCGTGAGGATGCGCCACACGCGCCCGATGCCGCCGAGGTCGATCAGCACGAACATGCCGGCGCAGCAGATGCACACCGTGGACAGGACGACAGCGGGAAGCGCCACCTTCTTGTACTCGGCCACGTGGAACACGCTGGCCGACGAAGCCACGATGAGGCCGCCGGCCGACAGGCCCACGAAGAACATGAAGCACGTGATGTAGAGACCCCACGACGTGGAGTTGCTCATGCCGGTGACGCCCAGGCCGTTGACCAGCTGGTAGATCCAGGCGGCGACGCCGGCCACGGTCAGCGCTGCGAGCACGCCCGCGGTCGCTTTGAACGTTGTCGAGGTTTTCATGGTTCGCACCTCCTCCTTAGTTGAAGTAACGGACTTGCGGGCGGGTGCCCTGCTCTTCGAGAAGGACGCCGGCCTTGCGCTCGCGGACGACGCGCGAGATCTCGCTGTCCGGATCGTCGAGGTCGCCGAACGTGCGCGCCCTCGTGGGGCAGCACGCCACGCACATGGGCTCGTCGCCGCGGTCGGTGCGCTCCTTGCAGAGCGTGCATTTCTCCACCACGCCCTTGCCGCGCACGGGCACGTCCTTGTCGCCGTAGTTGAAACCGGGATCGCGCACCGGTTCGTTCCAGTTGAACACGCGCGCGTTGTACGGGCAGGCCGCCATGCACATGCGGCAGCCGATGCACTTCTCGTAGTCGATCTCGACGCGCCCTTTGTCGTCCTTGTACGTAGCGCCCGTGGGACACACGCGCAGGCATGCGGGGTTCTCGCAATGCTGGCAAGCAACGGGAAGGTATCCCCTGCTCAAATTAGGGAACTCGCCCAGTGCGCCGTCTTCCACGTCGCAACCTTCGGTGAGAACGCGGTTCCAGCGCATGCCGGAAGGCACGTTGTTCTGCATCTTGCATGCATGGGCGCACGTCTGGCAACCGATGCAGCGCGTCTTGTTGATAGCTATTCCCAGCTTAGTCATGTCGCATCACCTACGCTTTTTCGATCTGGACGAGCGTGTCGTTATAGGGAATCTGAGGTCCGTGGAACATCTCGTAGCACCGCTCGTTGCGCGCCGAGTTCGTCACGTTCTGAAGGAATCCCTCCTGGTAGTACTTCGTGTACGTGGTCTCAGCCATGAACAGCACTCCCGGCTGCAAGCTCGGGTTCACGTGCGCTTTGCACACGAACGAGCCTCGGCCGTTGTACACCTTCACGTCGTCGCCGGTCTGGATGCCGCGCGCTTCGGCGTCGGACGGGAAAATGTTGACGTAGGGACCGAAGTCTTCCTGGAACCATGGGGAGGCGCTATAGTACGCATGGATGCGATAGCGCGACTTGCCCTGCATGAAGTACAACGGGTACGTGTCTTTCAGCGGATTCTTCTCGAACGCCTCGTTGGCATCTTCGTACACGGGGAACTGATGCCCTTGATCGAGCAGGTACTCGTAGTACAGCTCAATCCTCGTGGACGGCGTGCCGTACATCTGGTCGGCGTGGCCGTCGGGGCGATAGTCGGGACCCGCACCGGCTACCGGCAAGCAACCGCCGCTTTTCAGGAGCGCGTCGTAGGTGATGCCCTTCATGTTCGGATCGAGTTCCTCCACGCCTTCGAGCGAGTATCGAGCCAGCTCTTCGTAACTTTCGGGCAGCAACTTCTCCAAGCCCCACTGGGCAGCCAGCAGACGCTCGATCTGCAGGTCGCTTTTCGATTCGAACAGAGGCTGTATCATGCCGTTCGCCAGCATGACGTGACCGTAGCTCGCACGCAGCTGCTTGACGTCTTCTTCGCACTCGAATTTGGTGCATGCGGGCAGCACGATATCGGCGTAGTCGACGGCGGACGAGTGGTAAATATCGATGATGGCAAAGAAGTCGAGGCTCTTCACCCACTCGAGCGTGTCGTTCGCATTGGCCGCCTCCAGCGTGAACGCGTCGCCGAACGTGAGCGCGACGTGGATGTTGTTCTCATGGTACGGCATGTCGTACATGGCCAGACCCGAATCGTTGTAACCGTACTCCTCGGGGAGCTTCCAATCGTTGAGCGTTGCCGCAGGATCGTCGGCACCCACACCGCCGTAGAAGCCGAACCCGGATCCCTTGCGGCCGTAGTTGCCGGTGAGCGCCGTGAGAATGGACATCGAGTGCCCCAGCACGTCGGCGTTCGTGTACTTGTCGGGACCGCCCAAACCGTAATCGATGATAGCGGGGCCGTTGTTCGCATAGCGATCGGCCAAATCGACGATCATATCCTTCGCGATACCCGACGTCTCCGATGCCCACTCGAGCGAATATTCAGAAATCCACTTCTTCATCAGCGCAAACTCGGTAGTTAACTCTTTACCGTCAACCGTCCAGCTGCCTTCGAGCGCCGGGCTTGCGCCCTCCGCGTCGTAAAGCTTGGGAGCATTGCTCGCCTCGTCCCACACGTAAGGCTTTCCGACGTCCTCGCCCGTGACCACGGTAGGATTCGGGCACAGCTCTTCAGCGCTGCGATAGCTCTTACCGGTTTTCTTGTCGACAAGATACGGCAGGGATGTATGAGCCTTGACGAACTCCTCGTCGTACCATTTCTCGTCGATGATGGCGCGTATCATGCCTTGGATGACCGCAGCGTCCGTGCCGGGATGCACGGGCAGCCACGCATCGGCCTTCGATGCGGTGCCACTGAAACGCGGATCAAGCACTGCGATGTACGTGCCGGCTTCCTTCGCATCCATCAGCGCGCGCGACCACACGATGCCGCTTTCCAGCGGATTGTGCCCCACCTCGATAATGGTCGCAGCATCAGAGAATTCCCAGATGGAACGCGTCGGACAGTAGCTGAACGCGCCAAAAGCGGGCGTCTGGCCGTTCGGCTGGCCTCGGTCGAGGCCCCATTCGCCGCCTTGATCGGCTTTCAGCAGCGCGCCGATGAAATCGAAGCCGATGGAAGCCTCGGTGGACTTGCGGACGAACACCGAATCAGGCCCGTGCTTCCGATGCGACTCGTTGATGGCATCGGCGATGGCCTTGACAGCCTCGTCCCAGCTGATCTGCTCGAACTTGCCTTCGCCGCGCTCGCCGACGCGCCTGAGCGGCGTTTGCAGACGATCGCTTGAATAGATATGCGCGATCTCGTTGATTCCGCGCAGACAGATAGTGCTGTGCGACTCGTCGACGAGGTCGCTCGGCTCGATGAGCGCCACGCGTTCGTCACGGATCGTGCACTTCAAATTGCACCCGGTAAGGCAATGGAATTGGTGGCAAAGATGAGCCACCCGCTCCCCCGCCTCGGCGTGGGCTTGGGCTGGTGCGAGCCAAGTGTCGGTTGCGATCATGTTGGCCGCGCCTGCGAGGCCGAGCGCCCCCGCAGCAGCGCCGGTCGCCTTTAGAAAGCTCCTGCGCGTGAGCCCGCTGTTCGGGCTGCTTGTTCCTGACATGTCTCCTCCTCAAAGATGTCGTCAGGATATCCCCGTTCCGTCGACTGTGGTCTTCATACCTCCAGCCGGCAAAACCTCATACGAGGATACCCCCGTTCCTCGTGAGAATTGGCCAAATTCCACTGCGCCCACTATACGAAATTATCCTATGACAATCAATGATTGTCATAGGATAATTTTTGCTTGTCATTATACTATTTTGTGGATACTTTTTCGTGATTCCGCAGGTCATCTTCTTACTTTGTCGGCTTGAAACCGAAAGGGCGGCGAAGAATGCGCCACGCATGCCGGGGAATCGTCGAGACAGAAGCCCCGACCACCCGTCCGATGGACATCGCCCGGAAAACCCCTCGCCCAAGCGCCGCCTCAGACATCGGCCACCCTTCCGTGCAGCGGACGGAAGCCAAAACGGCAAAAAAGCATCAAATTCGGAAGAAGTCGCGTAGGCCGAGCAAGCACAGCGCGCACGACATCGCATAAGAGCGCTCTGCGACCAGGCAATATGCTGGAAGAGCATGCCCGCCCCACCAGCCGCCCGCTGCGAAACTTCCGAATTCGATGACCTTTTGCCACCAACGGCGCATCGAGCGTGCAGCGGGCGGGCGCGGGAAGCGCGATTCGCGGCGCGAGCAAGAGGCGAAACTCGAAGCGCAATCAGGATCGAGGCCCCAAGCGGCCGACCAGAACGACCGAGCTCAACGCTCGTCGCCTTGGGCCATCACAAGCCCGACCCCTTCCCCAGCACATCCTTCGCCGCGTCGCCCAGCACGTCGCCGAAGCCTTCGCTGAAGCTGCTGGGCACCACCACCGTGCCACCCGTTTCGCGCACGCTCTCGTACAAGAGGTGCATCGCACGCAGGCGCAGCGCGGCGTCGTTCTTCGCATAGGTGTCGCCCATGTCGTCCATCATCTCGCAGATGTCCTGCTCGGCTTCCATGAGGATGATGCGGGCCTTCTTGCGCTGCTCGGCCTGGGCCTCCAGCGACATGACGTCCTGCAGCTCCTTCGGCAGCAGGATGTCGCGTATCTCCACCGACAGCACGGTGATGCCCCACGGCGCCACCTTCTCCTCCAGCACGCGCTTGAGCTCGCGGTCCAGCTGCTCGCGGCGGATGGCCACCTCGGCCACGCTCGCGCGCCCGATGGCGTCGCGCAGCGCCGTCTGGGCCGCCAGCTCGACGGCGCGCGTGAAGTCGCCCACCTCGATGCACGCCGCTTTCGCATCCCACACGTGCCAGAACAGCACGGCGTTCACGTCGAGCGGCACGAGATCGGCTGTGAGGGTTTCCTCGGCGCCGAAGGTGGTGGCGCGCACGCGGGTGTCCACGCGCATGGTGTTCTGCTCGATGACGGGGAACGTCCAGAACAGGCCCGGGCCCGACACGCGGTTGAACGTGCCGAAGCGCAGTACGACCACCTTCTCCCATTGCTGCGCGATGTGCACGGCCGCCGTGGCCAGAAGCGCGCAGACGAGCGCCGTCGCGATGGCTGCGACGTCGATGCCGGCGATTGCCCACCAGGCGCCCAGCACAAGGCCGAACGCCAGCAGGAACACCACCGCCGAGAACAGCAGCACGCCCGTGCTCGACGCGCGCTCGCCCACGATCTCCGTGTTCGCGTCGGGGACAACGTGCAGCCCGCGGCGCGACGATGCGGCAGACGGCGCGCCGCCCTGCCCGCTTGGCATATCCCCTTCGTTTCGCCTGGTCTTCACCCGCATCACGCTCCCGTCCGCGCCTTGCGCGCCGTCGTTCCCACGTCGACCGGCACGATCCGCCCCGTCCCCTCGGCCCGCTCGAGCGGGGGTTCGAGGCCCTCGTCCTTCTTGATCTGCTTGATCTTCTTGATCATGCACTTCTGCACGTCGTCCAACGACAATCCGAGGTCGCGGCAGGCCGCCACGCAGTCGCTCATGATGCCGTCGACGTCTTTCGTGTACTCCTCGTCCATCTCGGAGTCGAGGTCGCGTACGAACACGCCGCGCCCGCGCGTCGATTCCAGGTAGCCGTCGGAGACGAGGCTGAGGTACGCCTTGTTCACCGTGTTGTAGTTGATGGAAATCTCCGAGGCCAGGCCGCGCACGGTGGGCAGCTGGTCGCCCGGCTTGAAGTACCCCGAGTTGATCAGGTAGATGAGCCGCTGGCGCAGCTGCACCCACAGCGGCACGTCGGTGGTCGAATCCACTTCGAACGGAAACATATCACATCACTCCCATCGAGCTCAGAACAGGATGCGCGCCGGCCGCGACGACGCAGAACCGCATGACGAACCCGCCGGCCAGCACGCACGCGGAGGCGAACAGAACGACGCCTGGCAACGGGCGGCGCCGCAGTGCGAGCACGACGTCCAGCGCGAACGGCACCGCCAGGCCGAGCACAGCGAAGCAGCCCCAGAACAGCTGCGCGTTCCGGCCCGCCACCAGCTCCCGCACCGATTGCGCCGCGGCGAGCTCGGTGCCGTTCGACAGCGGCGCGCCTGCCTGCGAAGCCGCGCATACGAACACCGCGACGATGGCCGCCTCGACCACGATGACCGCGGCATCGATGGCCGCCAAGCGCCCGAGCATGGCGCCGAACGCCGATGCCGCGCCCGTGATCTGAGCAAGCGCAAGCGCGCACGCGATGCCGCACGACAGCGACGACGCCGCGAACAGCGCCGGCAGCCACGGCGTGGCCCACAAGGGCACCGCGCCCAGACTCTGCAGCAAAAGGCCGGTGTACACCATGACCACGAGGGACGCAAGCCCGGCGACCACATGAACGACGCGTACGAGGGCGACGTTCCAGACGCCGACGCCGAGCCATGCGAGGCCGAGCGCCGCCGCGAGCGCCAGGCAGGCTGCGAGCGCCCACGAGCCCACGGCCAGGTACGATGCCGTCGGGTGCACGAGCAGCAGAATCATGCGCTCGGCGTTGCCGAGGTCGGCCACCAAACACACGATGCCCAGCGCAAGCAGCACGAACGCGGCCACGAACCCCGAGCCGAGCAGCTTGCGGTACGCGGCGCTCGGATGTAGGTGCACGCCCGGGAGCGTTGACAAGCACGAACGGGGCACGAGCAGGCCGAGCACCGAGAGCACGAGGCAGAGCCCCGCCCCGGTGCCGCCGAGGAACAGGTAGCACACCACCAGATCGCTCAGCACGTCCGCCCCTTCCTTCGCGATCCGTTCGCATGCGGCTCATGCGAACCATCGCGCTCCACCGTCGCAGCCGCCTCGCTGAGCGGCTTTCGCTCCACGCGCCGCCATCTCCCCTCGATGCCGGAATAGTCATAGGATAATATTAGCACGCCCCGATGCGCTTCGCCATTGCGGGCGGCTTCTAGCCTTCCCTCCGCCTCGCCAACGCTTTCGCCATTCCGTAAGCGGCGAAGACCACGACGACGGCCGCAAGGTATCCGAAGGCGTCGAACGGGAGATCCTTCCAATCGAAGTGCCGAACCGGAACGAACAGTTTGTGCGTCTGGTCGAAAAGCGACCCCGCCATGCACGCTCCCAACGAGGCGAGCATCATGGTTCCCACGCTCATTCTTTGCGAAAACCAGACAATGACCAGCACAGAGGCGAGCGCGCCGAACGCGAAGAACTCGCCTGTATGCCCTATCCTGCGCACGGGTATCTGTTGGACGAGCTGCGCAAGCAAACCATCCGACCCTGTATGCGCGACAACGGATTTCAAGAACGCGTCGAAGCGGCTCGACAGCGCTACGCTTTCCGTCGGGCCTTGCGCGGTAAGGTAGAAGATTGCCGCGCAGATGCCGACGAAACCCAACGTGACGAGGGCGCGAGCCGCATTTCTCATTCGTGTCGACCGTCGAGCGATAGGGCCTCCTCGCTGCAGGGATTCATCGATCTGCTTTGAAAGCAAGGTTTGATTATACCGAAGACGCACCGACGTCGGCGGAAACGTGCAAGATGCGTCATCTTTCCAAGAAATCGTCCATATGTACTCTGGTGGATACAAGGGTGCGTATTCAACCGGTTACGCTTGCGACATGGGAAAATCCTCCGAAAAGAACACGCCGGCATATCACGACCCCCTTGTGCAGCAATACGCCTTCATCCTCGGCGAGAACCTTCGTCAGTTGCGCAAGGCGCAGGGCTTGACGCAGGAGCGGCTTGGGCTGATGATAGGCACCGGGCATTCTCGGATCAGCAACATCGAACGAGGCCGCGTGGTTCCGAGCGTTCCCGACATGATCAAGCTTTGCCGGGCGCTCGAGGCCGACCCCGTCGAACTCGTCGACACCGCCGCGTTCAAGCTCTCCGATTTCCCCGAACGCCAGCAGGGCCATGCGCGGCTTTACGCCCCTCCCCCGCGCCCCGCCGAAGCTACAGCTGGTCCACCAGGCTCTTCAGTTTGCGAATGAGTCCCTGCGAGAGTGGCACGCCCTCGCGATCCATTCGACGAGCTTCCTCGACGCTGCGGATAGCCGCCTGCAACGCGCGGGACGCATCGGCCGTCGTCTTGGGCCGCGACGCTTTGAGGTGGGCTTTCAGCTGGCCGAGGGTCATCTCCTGGCGCTGGTACTCGACGAACAGATCCAGCTGTTTCTGGTTCGGAAGCTGCGAGATGGCGCGCAACGTGAGCGGGTCGACGACCCCGGCTTGCGCCTCCACCTGCCAGTTCTCGTTCAGGTCGCCGGTGAGGAGCTCCGCCTGCTCGCGCGTTTCGCGCAGACGCTTCTCGGCCGCGATAGCGCGCT
This sequence comes from Eggerthella sp., assembly GCF_048329335.1. Taxonomy (NCBI): domain Bacteria; kingdom Bacillati; phylum Actinomycetota; class Coriobacteriia; order Eggerthellales; family Eggerthellaceae; genus Eggerthella; species Eggerthella sp. Next base: position 8,907 of record NZ_DBFEGU010000001.1, read on the forward strand.
TGACCGTGGCGGGCGACACCGACTGCCCCGTTTCCTCGGTCACGATGCGTGCGATGATGTCGTTCGTGCGCACGCCCTTGAGCGACGGGTCTGCCTCGCGCAAAGCCGGCACCTCCCTGCCGATGGCCGCGTAGCGCGCGCCGCGCTCTTCCTGCGAAAGCCGGCGCGTCACGAGGTTGGTGACATTGAGCAGCACACGGGCGCGGGCGTCGTCCAGGTCGTCGACGAGCGTGACCGGTATGGTTCGGAAGGCGGCGTCCTCGCGGGCAAGGCGCCTGTACGCCTCGAGTCGGCGGTGCCCGGCGATCATCTGATAGGCGCCGTCCGACAGCTTGCGCACGAGCGGCAGCTGCCCGAGACCCTCGGAGCGGATGGACGCGACGAGCTCCTGCATCTCGCTTTCATCCATGGTGAAGTCGTTCTCCGGGTGCGACTGGATGCTGTCGACGGGAAGGGCGAGCGTTTGGTAGGGAGTGGTCATCGGGATTATCTCCTTTGCATATTATTTCATATTTATGCAATTTCTTGTATATATCAACGCTACTATTGAATAGAATAATATCTTAAATTGAATATACTTCATTATAGGCTGTCTAGCTTTTCGGCAATAGCCTCCGTTTCTCCAAACCCCTTACGCAGATCCGCCATGCCGTCTTCCCGTGGATCGCGAGTTTCGAAATCGCAGCTTCCAGCATAAGCGGTTTACCCTTCGATGGCAAACCCGATCGTTTTTTCTGCCGACGTTTCAAACGCTTTTCACAATCAAAATATCGCCGCTTGCCGATCGACCTTCCCGTTCGTTTTGTCAAACGCGTCGTTCGTGACGACGCCCCGGATATTAATGGAAAGTGATAAAAAACTTTCTATAATGCGAACTAGGCAACTCATAATTAAGTTGCCGGGCGGCACGCACCGATCGTCTCAAAGGAGGCACCATGTCGGATTTCAAAGAAATAGCGGTTCGCAACAGGCAAAACGGCGTTAGCGGCGAGCAGACGGGCAGGGATCTTTTCGCTCTCTCGCCCAACGGTCCGCTCGAAGATGTGGTGGAGGCTCTGGCCTTCGCCGGATTCCCTCCGCGCGACACCATTATGGGCGCTACCCAGTATTCTACGTCCCTGTATCCGGGCGAAAGCGAGTACACGCATCGCCAGGTGATCATCGACAAGATGAAGGCCGTAGGCTATCCGGCCAACGAAGTCGACGATGCCGTTGCCGACATTTGGCGCGGGTAGGCGCATTCTTTCGAGAAAGGTGTCAACGGGGTTCCGCGCGACACGATTGCTGAACAAGTCGAGGCCGAGGGTCTCGAAACGACGGAGCGAAAGGAGAGCACGATGCTCGGAACATGGGAAATCGCGAAAATGAAAAAGTCAAGCCTGCCTGAAAAGGTTGCCAGCGGCTTCAGCGAGGCCACAAAGAACCTCAAGGGCGCGAAATACCGCCCGGTTCTGTACTGCGGCAAGCAGATCGTGGCAGGCACGAACCACATGATCATCTGCAAGCAAACGCTTTCGGACAGAGAGGGCACCGAGCATGTGGTGGCGATGATGCTGCACCAACCTTTGCCGAAGCAGGGAAAGAAATGGGAGATCGTCTCCATCACGCCCATCGTGTAAAGGCTCGAACCCGATAGGGCCTTTCGGCGCTGCCGGGTTGAAGGCTAGCAGGCGGGTCGTTCGAGGTGCCCCAGGGCGCTCGAGCGACCCGCCTTTTCGTTGCTGGTGGGTACGCGAAGCGAACCCGCGGGGTCACCATGACCCCGCAAGAGCCCTACCCCGCCCCGCGGGCATGCCGTTTCGACGATAAGCGCGGTTATGTAAAGTCGAGCGCGAGGGTCGGGGATGCCGAGCCGATGGCCGCCTCCGACGTGGCGTTCCTGGCGCCCGAGCTGGTGTCGGAGGCCGAGGGCCCCGTGCCCGTCCCCGCGCCGGCGGAGGGGCGG
>NZ_DBFEGU010000002.1:0-4478 GCF_048329335.1 Eggerthella sp.
CGTACGCAGGCGTATCTCGGAGCAAGGCGCGAGCCAGCGCGAGTCGCTGCCGCTGACCACCCGAAAGGTTTCCGCCTTCCTCCGCTATCGCTGCATCGAGCCCGCCCGCCTGCTCCACGAACCCCTCTGCGCGGCAGCGACGAAGCGCCTCCCACAGCTCCTCGTCGCTCGCCTGGGGGTCGGCTAGCAGCAGGTTCGAGCGCACGCTCCCCTTGAACAGGTAACTCGAGAACGGAACGACCGTGACGGTGCTCGCAAGCGAGGCGCGGGACGCCTCCTGGATCGGCACGCCGCCCACTTCGACCGACCCCGCGAATCCGGCGTTGCGTCCCGACAGGATGCCCGCCAACGTCGACTTTCCCGAACCGCTCTCGCCGACGATGCCCGTGAACGATCCGGCGGCCGCATCGAAATCCACGTCGGAAAGCACGGTGCGCTCGCCATCGTAGGAATACCCCACGCCGCGGCATGCAAAGGAGATGCGATCGGCTTCGATGACGCGCGAGCCGCGCTTGGGTTCCGGCGCATCGAGAATCGCGAACATCTTGTCGGCCGCCGCCATGCCGTTCATGGCCGTGTGAAAGAACGACCCCAGCGTGCGCAGCGGGATGAAGAACTCGGCCGCCAGGAATATCACGGCGAAAGCCGCGAAAAACGGCGCCTGCCCGAGCGAGAACTGCCACAGCGCCATGACGATGCCCACCGCCGCCCCGCCGTAGGCGAACACGTCCATCACCGTCACGGAGTTCAGCTGCATGCGTAAAAGCCGCATCGTGGCCTGGCGGAACGTCTCGGCCTCGCGGTTCATCGCCTCGTGGCGATCGGCGTCGACGCGGTAGATCTTGAGCGTGGTGAGGCCCTGCAGGTTCTCGAGGAACGTCGCGCCCAAGTCGGTGTAGGCGTCCCAGTACGAGCCCATCGCGCGCTTCGCGATCTTCTGCACGGCGACGATGGACGCGGGTATGAGCGGCACGCAGGCCAGAAGCGCCACGGCTGCCGGAAAGCACAGCGGAGCGAGACAGGCGAACAGGGTGAGCGGCGCCAAGACCGAATAGAACAGCTGGGGCAGGTACGAACCGAAGTAGCTCTCCAGCTGCTCGGTGCCCTCGACGCTCACCTGCACGGCCTCGCTCGTGGACACGCGCTCGGAGTACGACGGACCGAGGCGCACGAGCTTGTCGTATACGAGCTTGCGCACGGTGCGCTTCGCGGCCGCAGCTGCCGCCTGGCCCATGCGCTGCGAGAGCGTCAAACAGCAAACGCGCACGACGATAGCCGCCGCAGCGGCCATCACGAGGTTCGCCCGCGCCGCGGCGACGTCCCCACCCTCGACGAGGGACTGCACGAACGCCCCCATGAGCAGCATGAGCGCTATGTTCGCCGCGAGCGCGACCCACTGGAGCGCGACGCTTGCCGCTACGTACTTGCGCGCTTCGGGCACCATGCCCGCCAGCCGTTTGCTGAACATGCCTAGCCCTCCGTCCGCTCGACAACGCGTTCGGAGCCGCGCTCGGTCGCAGAGCCGCGATCCGTCTTCACGATGAAGCCGAAATACGCGACATGCGCCACCCATACGGCAGCAACGACGGCGCGTCCCACCGGCACGTTCGCCATCAGAAGGAACGAGGCGCCCAACACGAGCGTGACGGGGCCCAGCAGCATGAGCTTCGCCTTCACGGTCATCGCGCGCTTCTTCGCGAAGCCTTCGAGCACGGTGCGGTACAGCTTCGTTCCATGGAACCATGCGTCGAGGCGCTCCGAGCTGCGCGCGAAGCAGTACGCGGCTCCCAGCAGGAACGGCACCGTCGGCAGAACGGGAAGCACCGCCCCCAGAGCCCCAAGCCCGAAGCAGGCGAAGCCCCCGACCGCCCACAGGGCGCGAAGGCACCTGGCCGCGCGCCGGTCTCTCTCGTTCGTCATGAGCATCCTTCCCAGCGCCGACGCCCTGCGCCGGCAAATAGTTACCTTTGTCTAACAAGGTGGGAATTGTACGCGAACTGGATTAAATTGTAAACCTTGGTTAATTTTTAGCGACGGTTCAACGTGTGCAGCATGCTCAGGCCCCGCAGGGTGAGATGCTCGTCGGTACGGGCGACGCGCTGCGACAGCGCGGCGACGGCAGCGGCATCCGAGCCCGTGGCGATGACGTCGGTCTCGTAGCCCAGTTCGCGCCATACCATGTCGATGAGGCCGTCGATGAGCGCGACCTCCCCCATCACGACGCCCGCTTGCATGGCCTCGCGCGTGTTCTTGCCCACCACCGATGCCGGAGCCTTGAGATCGACCATCGCCAGCTGCGCGGCGGCATCCGACAGCGCCTTCGCCGACAGCTTCACGCCGGGCGCGATGATGCCGCCCACGAACGAGCCGCCCTCGTCAACCACCTCAAAGTTCGTCGTCGTGCCCAGATCCACCACGATGAAGGGCGCCGTATAGGCCGTGCGGGCGGCAACGAGGTCGGCTACCCGGTCGGCTCCCAGCTCGCCGGGGTCGTTGTAGCGCATCTTCACGCCCGTCTTCACGCCGGGTCCCACCACGAGGGGGCGTCGGCCGGTAAGCGCGCGCGTCGCGGTCACCCATGCATCCGTGAGCCCCGGCACCACCGACGCGATGACGGCATCGTCGCAGATCGCACGACGGCCGTCGCGCTCCAGCATGTCGAACAGCCCCGCCATCCGCATGCGCGCCTCGTCGGCCGTCATGTGCTCCGTCGTGGTCACCTTCCAGGTGGCTTCCAGCTCGCCGTCGACGAAGAGGCCCAGGTTCGTATCCGAGTTCCCCACGTCCACGCACAGCACCGTGCGCGATGCGTCCCTTCCGTTGCCCATAGCCTCCCGCCCTTCCCGAATTGCCACAATCATGCGAATTTAGCGATGCCGCTCGCCCTTTTCGTCCAGTATACTGTACCTGTCCGTTCAGTAACCCGACTTCCTAAAACGTGAGGGGAAGCGGATATACGCAAAGGAGAAGAGAATGGATTCTGTCAAAGGGCAGCTGACGCTGCGCGGCATCGTCATAGGCTGCGTCGGTTGCGCCATCATCACCGCGGCATCGGTGTACACGGCCCTCAAGATGGGGGCGCTTCCTTGGCCCATCGTGTTCGCGGCCATCATCTCGCTGTTCTTCCTCAAGGCCCTCGGGCACGGCAAGGCCAGCCTCAACGAGGCGAACGTCACGCACACCGTGATGAGCGCAGGCGCTATGGTGGCGGGCGGCCTGGCCTTCACCATCCCCGGCATCTGGATGCTGGGCTACGCCGACGAGGTGGGCTGGTTCGAGATGCTCCTCGTAGCCGTCTCGGGCGTCATCATGGGCCTCGTCTGCACCGCGCTTCTGCGCCGCCACTTCATCGAGGACTCCGAGCTGGAGTACCCCATCGGCGAAGCGGCCGCCCAGACGCTCATCGCGGGCGATTCCGGCGGCAAGACCGGCTGGAAGCTGTTCGGCTCCATGGGCTTCGCGGGCGCGTTCACGGCGTTGCGCGATTTCTTCGGCGTGATCCCCGCGATGCTCTTCGGCAACGCCGCGGTCCCCGGCGTTGCGTTCGGCATCTACCTGTCGCCGATGCTTCTGGCCGTGGGCTTCCTCGTGGGCACGGGCGCCGTCGTCGTGTGGTTCGTCGGAGCGCTGCTGGCGAACTTCGGCATCATCGTGGGCGGCTCGGCCGCGGGACTCTGGGACGTGGCGTCCGCGCAGGGCATCGTGTCCAGCCTCGGCATGGGCGTCATGATGGGCGCGGGCCTGGGCGTCATCTTCAAGAACATCCTGCCCAAGGCCTGGCGCATGCTGCGCGACGCCCGCAGCTCGAACGCGTTCGGCCTCACCGCCGCAAGCACCATGGATGCGCCCGCAAGCGGCGCTAAGGACGGACGGCTGCGCATCGGCAGCTTCCGCCTCACCGCCGGGCTGGCCGCGCTCGCCGTGGCCGCCGTCGCGCTCATCGTCTGCTTCGGCCTGCAGCTGGGCCCCGTCCCGGCCGTCATCGTGGTGCTGCTCGCCTTCGTCGCCACGGCCATGAGCGCGCAGAGCGTCGGCCAGACGGGCATCGACCCCATGGAGATATTCGGCCTCATCGTGCTTTTGGCCGTGGCGGCCGTATCCAGCGTGCCGCAGGTGCAGCTGTTCTTCGTCGCGGGCATCGTGGCCGTGGCGTGCGGGCTGGCCGGCGACGTGATGAACGACTTCCACGCCGGCCACGTGCTGGGCACCAGCCCCAAGGCGCAGTGGATCGGCCAGGCCATCGGCGCCGTGCTGGGCGCGCTCGTGGCCGTCGCCGTCATGGCGATCCTCGTGGGCGCGTACGGCCCCGAGTCGTTCGGCCCCACGGCGTCGTTCGTGTCCGCGCAGGCGTCCGTCGTGGCCACCATGGTGTCGGGCATCCCCTCGGTGCCGGCGTTCGCCATCGGGCTTGCGGCGGGATTCGTCCTCTACCTGCTGAACTTCCCCGCCATGATGCTGGGGCTGGGCATCTACCTACC
>NZ_DBFEGU010000003.1:0-6748 GCF_048329335.1 Eggerthella sp.
GGGCGGAGGATGACGGAGAAATCGAAGCTCGGCGGCAGAAACGGGGCGGTTTGGCAATCTCCCGCCTGCCTTCCGACCCGAATTTCCAAGGACCGAACGCAGCATCCTGCATATCCCCAGGTGAAGAAGAGCCGAGAGATATCCCACGGTTTTCATAGGATTACCAAACTCCCCCGCTTTTACCATACGGAAGCATTTTCGGCGTCACCGGCCGCAGCTCGAACGCCCCAGACGGAGCATTCGAGCTGCAAGCGATCCTACAGCTCCAGCTCTATCCCCACGGGGCAGTGGTCGCTGCCGTAGACTTCGTCGTAGATGCAGGCGCTTTGGATCTTCGGAGCCAACTCGTCGCTGACCAGGAAGTAGTCGATGCGCCACCCCGCGTTCGTCTGGCGCGCTTTGAAGCGGTAGCTCCACCACGAGTACGCGCCCGTCACGTCAGGATGCAGGTGGCGGAACGAGTCGACGAACCCGACCTCCAGCAAGTCGGTGAACTTGCCGCGCTCCTCGTCCGAGAAACCGGCCTTGCCGCGGTTCGGACCCGGGTTCTTGAGGTCGATCTCCTGGTGAGCCACGTTGAAGTCGCCGCACATGACGACGGGCTTCGGGTCGGCCGTCTCGCCCGGCTGCGTCAGCGGCAGCTCGGAAATGGCCACGTGCCCCTCGCCCAACGCCGGCCGCTCCACCGGCACGCCGGCGGGCAGCACGCCTTCTTCGAGCCCCTTGCAGAAGTCGCGGAACGCGTCGTCCCACTCCATGCGATGGTCGATGCGCGCCAGCTCGTTCTGCGCGTTCGGCGTGTACACGTCCACGAACCAGAATTTCGGGAACTCCAGCGCCACGATGCGCCCCTCGGTATCCAGGTGCGGGAAGCCCAGGCCGTGCAGCGCCTGCAGCGGCTGCTCTTTGCAGAATATGGCCGTGCCGGAGTAACCCTTCTTCTCGGCATAGCTCCAGTACTCGCGGTACTGCGGCAGGTCGAGCGTGGCCTGGCCCTCTTGCAGCTTCGTTTCCTGCAAGGCAACGATGTCGGCGTCCAGCTCGCACACGATGTCTTCGAAGCCTTTTTTCAGCACGGCGCGCAAGCCGTTCACGTTCCACGAGACGAAGCGCATATAGTTCCTTTCCCGATTCGCCAACGACTCGGTCATTATACCGCGCAGATCACCAACACGGATGACGGGCGGAATGAGGCAAAGGGGAGGGGTTGGCGTCTCGTCGTCGCGAGAGCGCCCGTCCCCCATATCCCCAAACGAGACGTTAACCCCGCCCCTTTGCCTCATTCTCAAAAAGCACGTGTCGAGCGGGGCGGCAGCGGGTAGTATGGTTCCATCACACCGGAAGACGAAGGGAACCGCATGCAATGCTTCGCTCGTTCAAAGGCCGCGCGCTGGGCCGCGTTTTTGCTGACCGCGCTTCTAGCAGCGGCCTTCGCAGGTGCGCTCGCGCCCGCGTCGGCTCATGCGCAGGACGCGGCGCACTCGCCCTGCATCGCCACCGTCGAGCAACGCGCCGCCTATGCCGCAGACGGCACGCTGGACGAACGAGAAGCCTTCCAGGAAAGCCTCGGCAACGACGAGCCCTCCCCCGGCCTCGTCCAACAGGCCCTCGCGCGCGAGCAGGCACAAAACGGCATCGCCCCGAACGCGGTTCCCGGCGACGACGGCGGCATGGCCGCTATCGGCAACGCACACGTGGTGGCGCTGCGCGTGTCGTTCCCCGACCGCCCCTTCGCGGAAGGAGATACGCTGGAAGCGCTTCAGACGCTCATAGGCCCGCGCGCCGTCGGCGAGGCCGCGCTGCCGAGCGCCGGCGGCTTTCCCTACGAGAACCTGCACGACTACTACCTCCGCGCGTCGTACGGCGCGCTTACCGTCACCGGCGAAGCGTTCGACTACGCGGCCCAGCACGAGCGCGATTTCTACACGGCGAACATCGGGCAACTGTACAAGGAGGCGCTCGACCACCTCGAGGCATCCGGCATCGATCTCGCGCGATTCGACGCGAACGGCGACGGGCGCATCGATGCCGTCTACCTGCACTTCGCCGGCGGCGACACCGGCTGGGGCAGCGTCTGGTGGAGCAACGAGCAGGTGCTCGACGTCCCCGACGCCGTGTACGCTGACGGCACAGTGCGCCTATGGAACGCCGTGGCGCTGTCGAATCCGTGCGACCAGCCGTGGGCCGCGCAGACCATCATCCACGAAACGGGTCACGTGCTGGGCCTGCCCGACTACTACCAGTACGCCAGCCAGCAAGGAGGCTCCACCGACCGCACGGGAATCCTCACCTTTGACATCATGATGCAGAACCAGGGCGATCACAATGGATTCTCGAAATGGATGCTGGGCTGGCTGCCCGACAGCAAGATCACCCGCATCTTCGCGAACGAGACGGGCATCGACGTCAAACGCGACGGCAAGGTGGTGCAACACGTGGACGCAACCGCCGACGGCAGCTCGTCCGTAGAAGCAGCTTTAGAAGCGTTCGCTTCGAACGACATCGATGAAACCGGCGGTATCGTCGTGGTGGCGAACCAAGACGCAAGCATGTTCTCGTCCTACTACCTGCTGCAGTACGACCGCTTCGCCGGCAACCAAAGCGTTCGCTACGAGCAAGATGGCCAACCCGCCGAGCTTCCGTCGGGATTTCGCCTCTTCAGAGTTCAGGCCGACCTAGGATCGGGCGGACCGTATTTCGTTCATTCGAACACGTACGGAACCGTGCACAACCAGCTGATCGAGCTGGTCGACCCTGATATGAACGAACCGCACGCGGAAAGCACCGACCTCGTCCCAGCCGCAATCGGCTCGAGAGAATACGGCTGCATGCTGTACGCAGGCGACGAGGTGTCTCCCCGAGGTTACCCTTCAACCAACTTTTTCGAAAACGCCAACGTCGGATTCACCGGCCTGACCATCGCCGTCACCGAAAGCCGTGCGGATGGCGGCACGCTGAACATCTCGTACTCGAACGCCGGCAAGCCGGAACCGCCCGACGATTTCACGCTTACGCCCCTGTTCGACAGCGTCTCGAACACGGGGACGCTGTCGTTCGAAGCGTCCACGAAGCCCGCCCTCGCCACGCCGCTGCCCGCGGCAACGCAGCTCATCGTGGACGGCCAGCCCCACGCCCTGCTGAACATCGAGACGGACGGCACCACGGTCAGCCTTCCGTACTTTCTCGATGCCGGCGATATCGGGCCCTCGTCAACGTGCGAGATCGTGTTCCCTGCCGGCATGTTCGTCTTGGCTCAAACAGGCGGCACGACTGCATATTCTCCCGAAGTGCGCCTCGAGCTGAAAGCAAGCCCGCTGCTCACCCCCGTCGACTGCGCGGGCGGCTACCTGGGCACCGAGTACACCGAAGATTCCACGGTGCTCAGCAACGTGTTCGCCTGCCCCGACGGAAGCAAACGGTTCTTCCAGATAGCCGACGGCCAGCTCAAGCTGCACGCCATCGACCCCGCCGATGTCGCACGCGTATCCTCGCGCACGGTCGAGGGCGTTCCCGTTCCTGCCGTCTTGGACTACCGCCCTTCGTTTCGCGTCGTGCCGCTATCGAACGAGACCGCGTTCGTGCTCATGCCTGCAGCGGGAGGCGAAAGCGCGGGATACTGGATCGATCTCCAGCGCGGAACCGTTATCGCGTCCTATCCCTTCGACCAAGCCGCTTCCCTCTCGCTTGCAGGCAGCGGGTCCACCGTATTAGCGGCGTCTTTCTATCCAGGCGGCGGCCGAACGATCGCCGCGCTCACCCCGCTTGAAGACGGAACCGTGGAAGCGCGCTACGGATGGACCCAGGCCGAAACCGTGGTTCCCGTCGACGCCGACGCGTTCGCCTTCGGGTTCATGGATGACGCAGGCGCTTTGACGGAGGAAGCGCGCATCCTGCCCGCCGACGCCATCGTCGCGGCGCTGCGCGATGGCGCAACCCTTCTCGAGCATGCCTCCGACAATGGCGAGCTGTGCACGCCCGAGCGCGCCGCGGCCACGCTGCCTCTGCGCGCCAGCCGCATGCTGCTGGCCGTCGAGCGCGCGAAGGACGGCTTCTACGCGCTGCTTTCTTCGGACTACTTGGATCCCGCGAAGCTGACGAACCTGCTGATCGAGTTCGACAGCACGGGAGCGGAACGGGCACGATCTCCTATCGAGGTGGACGGATCCGACGTATACATGCAACTTCGGGTCGCTCGCCACGGCACCGTGGCGCTGTCGCGGCGCATCGACATGACGAAACCGCCCATCTCCCGCAGCGACGTTCTGTTCTGCGATGCGAACCTGCAACCGCTCTCCGTGCTTACTACAGCATCCACCGGCTTGGGCGCATGGCTCGACGACGGACGCTGGCTCGACGTGGGAATGAGCGTTGCGGCGGCAAACGGGCCGAAGGGGTCGCCCGTCGCAACGGAATACGGCGGCGCAACCGAAGGCGGCGAGGTCGACGAATCCAAGCGCGCCCGATACGTGGTAACGACGCAACTTGACAAAACTCCTGCAAACCCAGGCGATGACCCCGCCGATCCCGGCATTCAACCGCAACCGCTCCCGCAACCAGCCGACGACCAGCCCGACAGCCCAAGCAAGCTCGCGCCTACCGGCGACCACGCGAATGCGCTCGAGCTTGCCGCCCTGGCAACGGCAGCGCTGGCCACCGCGCTCTTCGCACTCATGAGGCAAAATGAGGCAAAGGAATGGGGTTGATGTCTCATTCGGGGGACAAAGGGGACGGGCGCTCTCGCGACGACGAGACATTAACCCGTCCCTTTGTCTCATTTATGGTATGGCTCGCCGCGTGAAATTTTCTGGGCGCGGTAGAGCTGTTCCAGCAGCACCACACGAGCCAGGTTGTGCGGCAGCGTGATAGGGCCGAACGACAGCGTCTCGTCGGCACGCTGACGCACCGCGGCGCTCACGCCGTCGGAGCCGCCGATGACGAACGCGATATCGCTCGCGCCGTTCAGCTTGAGCGTGTCGATGCGCTGCGAGAAGCTCTCGCTCGAACGCTGCTTGCCGTCGATGGCCAGCAGCACCACATGCGCCGAGGGCCCGAGCGCGGCCAAGATGGCGGCGCCCTCGCGGTCGCGCGCTGCATCCACGCCGCCCGCGCGCGCAGGATCGACGTCGGCGATCTCGCGCACCTCGGTCTTACCGTACGGCTGCATGCGCTTCAGGTACTCAGCGCACGCAGCCGTCCAGAACTTTTCCTTCAGCTTTCCCACCGCCACTATGGTGAACTTCATACGCCGTCCCTTCGACCCCGCTATCATGGCTCGCACTCATGATAGCGGAAGCCCGACTTGCCAAGACGGAAACGAGATCGGACTCGTGCGCTATCTGACGGGCGGCTCGGCCTCCTCAACGTCGGAAAGCTCGTCGAAAGAGACGGGCATCGGCTTCCCTGCCCCCGCCTCGACCTTGATGGACTTCGTGGGGCAGTTCTCCACGCAGTCGAGGCAGAAGGTGCAGGCCTCCAGCGTCGCCTTGCCGGGATCCGCCACGTCGATGCCCTCGGGGCACACGGTGGAACAGGTTCGGCAGCCCTCCTTCGAGATGCAGGTGGCGCAGTCGGCCTGAGGGCGGGCGCCGAAGCCGAGCTTCGCGCGCAGCTTGCCCATGAGCCCGAAGAAGAAGCCGAGCGGGCAGATGGACGAGCACCAACGCTTGAACAGGAACAACTCCGCCAGCAACATGAGCGGGAAGACGACCAGCTCCCAGCCCGGCTGCAGTAACACGAACACGCGGTTGAGGGTCCACAGCGTGCCGAACACGAGGCCGATGGGGCACAGCAGGCAGAACACCGGGAACCCCACGGCGAAAGACACAACCAGCAGCACGACCAGGACGAGTCCTTGGGTCTTGAGGCTGGAAGTACCACAGGACGAGCAGGTGGAGCAGCCGGAGCCGGAGGATTTTCCAACCGATGCGGGAGGCTCGGACGGGCCGTTCGCCTCCGACCCGCCGCGGGAGACGGGCACCGCCTCGCCGCTGCGGCCGAGGATGCCGCGCGGGGTGTGGCCGCCGAACACGTTCTTCAGAAGCTGCGAAGGGCAGAGCCACGAGCAGAACGCCCGACCCAGCAAGAACACGATGACCAGCACGGCCAGCACGCCGGGCACGAGGCCCCACGGCACGCTGCCCGAGGCGACGGCGATCTGCGCGAAGCCCACGGGGCACAGCGCGCACAGGGTGCCGATGGCGGCATTGCCGCCGAGATGCGCCGCGACGACGGCCAGCGCCAGCACGCCGGTCGCCACGAGGATGCGGATGGTTTTGATGCGCGTCTTCATGTCAGGCTCCCGCCTCTCGCGTCGCGTCGGGGCCGTCGGGGTGGACGCCCTTGGTGTGGGGGCTCGCCGCGTTCGCCTGCGCCACGGCCACCGTGCGCTTGGACTCAAGCTCCTCGCTGGACACGGCGCCCGTCGCCTGCGCCGCCTCGCTCGAGCGCGACACCACCACGATGCCCTTGTCCTCGACGCTCGCATCGTACGCGCGCAGCGAGGCCGAGGGGCATACTTGCTCGCACTTGCCGCAGCCGTCGCAGTACTCGGGATGCACGACCGGCCGGTCGTGGTCGTCCAGCGTGATGGCGCCCTCCACCGGGCACTCGTCCTTGCACACGGTGCAGCCGGCCCAGTCCCAGGCCACGCACGCGTCCTTCACCACCACGGCAACGCCCAGGTCGCGCTCGCGCGGGCCGCCGTAGGTGAGCGCGCCGGTGGGGCACGCGTCAACGCACTGCATGCAGA
>NZ_DBFEGU010000004.1:0-14886 GCF_048329335.1 Eggerthella sp.
GGCGCTCGCGATCCAGGCCGGGACCTGCGCCTTCTTCCCGACGCCGAACGCGGCCATCAGCGCCTGCGTCCCGAACAGCCCCGCGCTCCACGCCACCAGCGTGGTGAACACGATCAAAGGCCACTGGAGCTCCATTATTCACCGCCTCCTTGCCATTCATGGTCACGCAGGATATAGCGCACCGACGGATTGTTTCCCACATTAGGCAGCACGTGCACGTCTTCATCCGTGAAGGGCTTGCAGAACTCCCCGAGAACAATGCGCTCGGTTCCGTTTTCCGCACCTTCGAACGATTCGATGCCCTTATCCAAATCACCGAAGAAGCGCGCCATGCCACCGCATTGGCTGACGCATTGCGGCAGCTCGCCCTGGGCGATCTTCTGCTCGCAAAGGGTGCACTTCTCAACCACGCGCTCCTGCTCGTTCAAGTAACGAACGTTGTAGGGACAAGCCATCGCGCAGAACTGGCAGCCGATGCACTTGGACTTGTCAACCTGCACCGTGCCGTCCTCAAGCTTGTGCGAGGCGCCCGTCGGGCACACCTTCACGCACTCGGGGTCGGCGCAGTGCTGGCACTGCACGGGCAGGAAGTAAAGATAAGAATCCGCATCCTGCGCACCTTGTATAGAAGCATTCGGCCCGATGCGTAAAACCTTGTTCCAAAAACTGCCAATGGGCACATCGTTCACGGCTTTGCATGCGACAGCGCATGCCAAGCACCCGACGCACCGATTCAAGTCGGTGACAATAGCATACTGGGTCATGGCCTACTCCCTCCCTTCGTACGTCGGCAGCCATTCTTTGAGACGAGGATCGGAAGCATCGTGGATGATCTCAACGCCGTTGTGGTCGCAAGGCACCGGATTGCCGAACGGGGAGTTCTCGGGCGTTGCCTTGTATATCTTGCCGAGGTACGCACGCAGGTTAGACGCGCCGCAATGCGGATCGCGCGCCCAGTTGTCTATCAAGTGGTTGACCGCGCATAGCTCGTGGCCCGATCCCGATTGCTTGAATTCCGGGAACCACCACTGATGCTCGCAATTGATAGTGCCGGGACGGATCCCGTAGTACAAATCGGCAACCTCGCGAATCTTCCCATATGGCGTCTCAATCCAAACCCAATCTCCCTGTTCTATGCCATACGTGGCGGCATCGTCTGGATTGATTTCCACGCGCGGCACCGGCCATTGCTCGCGACACCACGGCAGCTGCCGGTGCTCGGAATGGAAGTACACGGGAATGCGGCGTCCCGTAGTGATGATCAGCGGGTATTCTTTGTACATGTCAGGATCGCTCACAGGACTGTGCGGTGGTTCGCGATACGTGGGAAGATTCCACTCGCCATCGGGATGGAACGACTCCATGACCGTAGACCATATTTCGATCTTCTTTGTCGGAGTGTAGAACCCGGGAAGCCAATCACCTTGAGAACCTACGAACCCACCCGCATTGCGAGCGCGATTCGCACCGGTTTCGTAGCGGCGATACGTTCCCCACAATTCCGGTTCAGTTTCCTTGCAATCCCACCAGCCATGTTCCTGGAAACGCTGCTCGAATACCTTCCATCCCTTCGGCTCGAAACCCGCCACCGACATGTCCAGCATTTCCTCGACGCTAGGATATTCAGGATAACCAGGAATAACGTTATAGGGGAGGCCTTTGTATTCGTACAACATGCGAATGATCTCGCCGTCGAACTTCGCTTCACCAGGCGGGTCGATGCATTTGACCGTCGCGCCCATAGCGCCCGAAGCGCCCTGGGATGAACGCGGACTGGACAACTCCAAGAAATGAGCGGCAGGCAAAACGATGTCGCACAAACCACCGCCAGGAGTGTGCCACAGGTTGCATTCCACATAAAAATCGAGCTTCTTGAGAGCCTCCCATGTCGTGGTGGTGTTGCACTGGTTCATGAAGTTCCCCGACGAATTGAACGCGCCAACGACCGGATACGGTTCTCCGGTGAGCACCGCATTCCACGTAGCCGCAGCATCGGCCCACATGCCCCACCAATACAGCAGCGGAATCTCATCGCGACCTAAGATCTTCTCCATCTGCCCCGGCGAAAGCATGGGCATGCCCGAACCGTTGTTGGCAAAACCCATCTGACCGCCCTCGATGGGAGCGCGCGTTGACGCACGCTGACCGCCCGGCGTATCGTAATTTCCCGTGATGGCCGTCAGATAATCAAGCGCGCGCACATTCTGGATGGCGGTATTCGCATGCTCGGTGGCCAGCATGTACTGAATACCGCCATTGCCATAACCCTTTTCCGGATGAAGGGGCGTGCCGTAAGCCATAGCCGCCGCACGAATCTGATCGGCCGGAACCCCGGTGATTTCCTCAGCGACTTCAGGAGTGTATTCCGCGCAGCGATCGGCGTACTTTTGAAACACCGGCTGCACCTTATGCGTCGACCCGTCTTTGAGCGTCACTTCGAATTCCCCAAACAACGCCGGATCTATTTCAGGGTCGAACGGAGTAGGATCAATGACAAAACCTTGATGGAAGCCAGGCGCGAGATTCTCCTGCGAAGCTTCCTTCCCGGCCGTCGGCTTCGTCCATTCCTCACCTTCCCAAAAACCGGTTTCGGAATCGAAATAGGTCAGCCTCCCAGCAAGGTTGTCCCAAACCATAAAACGCTTTGGGCTTCCGTCCTCCAGCAGATCCGATTCCTTCAGCAAATGCGTCTTGAGTTCGAATGGGGTCATGACAATGGGCGAAGCCTCGGTCCAGCCGGTCGGCTCCATGTCTTCGCACACGAGAAACGGACCGTTGGTCCACTTCTTCGTGAACAACTCGTCGTACAGATTGTTTTCAATGATGACGTTCGTCCAAGCCAACGCCATCGCCCCATCGGTACCGGGTCGCAGGTGCAGCTGGAAGTCCGCCTCTTTACCCATGTTCGTTTCGCGCGGATCGACGCAAATGTGCGTGGTCGAGCGCGTCGCCACATCCACAGTGGTGCGGCAGCTGTCATCGTAGTTCGACATCTCGGATGCACCGCCCCAGGCCACGTACACATCAGGATGGGCAACCGTCTCCATCCAGCTGTCGGCGAAGCTCGAGCACATAAGAGTGGCGAAATGGCGCGGGCCCTTGCAGATCTGCCACGCCTGCACGATGTTCGGCGAATCCCACAGGTACATGCCGTTGGACGCTCCGAACATGCACCACACGCGCGACGTGCCGCACATGCCGAACAGCGATTCGCCTCCGTAGCGCGCTTGCAGCTCGTCGAATTTCGACACGATCGTGGTCATGGCCTCATCCCAAGAAATACGCACCCAACCGGGATCATCGGATTCCTTGTCGTTCGTTCGTTTCATAGGATAATGCAGACGATCAGGATGGTATGCCGCCTGAATGGCCGCTTGCGATTTGGTGCAGCAGTTCCCCATCGACTGGAACGCCGTAGGGTCGCCCTCCATCCGAACGACACGCCCGTTCTGCACTACGGCGATAACGCCGCATTCCATTTTGCCGCAGCCGCGACACCCTGTTCGGATACGCTTGATGTCACCTCCCACCGGCTTATCGACGGCATCGTCAGCAACAGCCAAACTCGGCTCAGCCAACGCGGAGATGCCGAACGCCGCGCCTGTCACGACCGAGACTTTGACGAAATCCCGTCGCGACATATGCAGTTTACCCATACCCTCCTCCTTATTTTCGACCCTGCCCACGACGACCCCATTAAGGAGATCGCATCTTCCTTCAGTATGAAAAGCAACTCGAAGATAGGGAAATAACGTTTCGGCACACATCGCCCCGCATGCATTCCGATTCAAGCCCCTCCCATTCCGATGCGTTATAAGACCATGCCAACAGGCCTAAGGAAAGCGCGTGTACCTCTCAAAATCACCCAGGATGCTACAATGGCTTTTAAGACGAGCGATGCTGGGGGGGCATCGAACCTCGCAATGCAATCGCCGAATGGGTTTTCATTCGGCGGAGGGGGGGTCATCATGAACATCGAATCCTGCAGAGAATTCATCGAGCTCGCTCAATGTCTGAACTTCACCGAGGCGGCCGGAAACCTCAACATCACCCAACCGGCATTGAGCAAGCACATGCTCGCCCTTGAAAAAGAATTCGGAATAGAACTGCTTGATCGAGGGAAAAAAGGAGTTCAGCTAACCGAAGGCGGACGCATCTTGTTCGAAAGCGCCGGGGTCATCGTGAACGAATACGACAAGACCAGAAACACGCTCGAACAGCTCAAAGCGAAGCGCCCTATTCACGTGGTCGGACACATGGAAGACTCCGACATAGCCTCCCTCGCTTCTATGACGGCAATGATCGCCCGCGAAAATCATCACGCGAACATCGTTTTCGACCGCAACATCGACGACCCCTTCACGTTGCTATCGAGAGAGTCCATCGATTTGTTCATCGGATACACCAACCCCCGTCACGCCGAACAAGAGGGATTGATCAGTAGGCCGTTCGTGTCGATTCAATTGCTCGCAATCGTAGAAAACGACCATCCGCTTGCCAACCGAACCTCGATCTCGTGGAAAGATCTGCAAACGCAAACGCTGGTGAAATTCATGAGCGACAAGACGAACCCTGCCTGGGATCAAATCGAAGCCGCATGTATCGATTACGGATTCGAGCCCAAGACCAGGCCCGTATCGGCAGGCAACGACGTGGAGTTCTTCAGCACACCGCTCAGAGGCAACGTCCTCATATGGAAAAAGACGCAAAAGCAGATCGGCTTACTGCTGGAAACCGGAAAGCGCACCGGTATACCGATCGAGGAAAAAGACAAGAACCTCGTAGCATACGCCGTCTACCATCCTAGAAACGAAGAACGCTTACGCGATTTCTTCGCTGCGGCAGAAGAGGCCCAAACTCTTCTCGACCGGCGTAAGGATCGCAAAAGCGAGCAGTAGCCGCTGGTTGCCACGACGCCCTCGAAGTCTCCTTCGAGGGCGTTCTGTCGTTTGCAAGAAGGGTCTGGAGAGGCAAATCGCGCTCGAAGGGGCTTCGAGGCCGGGGTAGGTCGGGAGGGTGGAATCCGGATGTTTCACGTGAAACATCCGTTCTTTTACGGCCGGTGTTTCGCGTGAAACATTTTGCGGAAAGGACTCCTTCCCTTCCCGTGCGCCACCCCAACGCCCCGCTCCTAGCGCTCGTACACCTGGTCGCAGTTGAGCAGATCCTTCATGGAGTGCCAGATCTGGTGCGGGTTGCCCGGCGGGTTCTTGAGCGGCTTCATCGGATAGCGCTCCTGCGCGCCCGACAGCAGATCGACGGCGAACACTTCGTCGGACAGCTCGAGCGCGCCTTCCGGGCAGATGTCGGTGCAGCAGCGGCACTTCACGCAATCGACCGGACGATGCGTCACGCCGATCGAGCCGTCCTCACCCGCGTACTTCGCGATGGCCCCGGTGGGGCAGAACGTGGCGCACATCTGGCACGACGAGCACTTCTCGGGATCGATGATCACATGGCCCCACAAGCGCGTGTCCATGAGCACATCCTGCGGCTGCCCCAACGAATCGAGCGCGGCCAGCAAACGTTCGCGGCGGTCGGGAATGAAGTGAGGCAGCGTGCCGTCCTTGCCCACCTTCACGAACCTCGGCTCCCGCCGCTCCTCCACACCCAATGCGTCCTTGACGGCGTAGTCAGCCGTCACCGCCGCAACGTTCTTAGCCTCGTCCTTCATGCTGGAGAAGAAGCTCCGACGGCTCGCGTCGTAGCCCTCGTCGCCCGCCCGGCGCACGGATGAGGGAAGCTTTTCCGCCAGGTCGATGCGCATATCGTTGTTCCAGGTTGCAAGCAGCGCGCTTGCCGTGTCGCACACAACCCGCGCCATCTCGAAACCCGAGACATGCTCGCATTGCGCGCAGCGCGCCTGCACGAGGCTCACGCGGCGCACGCCCAACGCCGCCAGCGTGACCAGCAGGCTCTCCTCCACGCGCCCCAGGCACGTGACGCCCACCACCTTCTCGGGGTCGTACAACCCGTCGGCCGCGGCAAGCAGCTGATCGCAGGCGATAACCACCTGTCCGTCGGCCACGTCAGCCGCCGCGCGGCATGCTTGCAGAAGCTCGGCATCGTTCGGACGATGCGCTTCAAGCGCGCAGGTGGGACACACGGTGGCGCAGGTTCCGCACCCGATGCACCGCTCGGGTTCGATGACCAGCTCGTTGTCGTCATAGGAGATGCAACCGCTCGTGCACACGTCGGCGCACTTCATGCACGTTGCGTTGCGATTGCGCACAATAGCGCAACGACCCTGATGAACCGTAATGTCGGCGCTCTGAAGTTGTTCGAGCAGACCGAGGAAATTCGTCACGTGAGCCATGACTTCACCCTTTCTCGTCTACCCCCTTGCACCGCACAGTATAACCACTTTCGCCGTCTCACGCGAGAAAAAACGCGCTTGACACCTTCGACAGGCCTCCCTATCATGTGGCCTTGGGGAGTCCGCCGGCACGCTGATCGCGTGCGAAGCGGACATTGTTTGCAAAAGTGGGAACCTCAGGGGTGAGGTTTCGCGGTGCTGTGCGCCGTAAGTGCAAACAATGTCTGACGAGGGGCGGAACATGACTCACGATTCCACGAACCAGCATCTTTCTCTTGAGCCCGACTACGACGGGTTCGATCCACTTGAAGATTTCGAAGACGATGCGACCGAGGTCGAAGGCCGTGCCGACGAGTTCGTCGCCACGGTGAGCGCCGCCGAAGACGCGCTCGCTCACGACGCGATGGCACCCGCCACGCCCGCCATCTGCGAAAAGCCCGCTGAAGAGCGCATCGCCGACTTGTTGGAGGCCATGGCGCCGCGCCGCACGGTGCTGCTGGGCATCCTGGCCGCCTGCGCCGAGCCGCAGCCGGCATCCGCCGTGAACGCTCGCGTCGACGAGCTGCAGGAGAACAACTTCTCGGTGTACAGTGCAGCCAACCTGTGCTCCTTGCTGGAGAAGGCGGGCGCTATCGAGCGCGTCACGGCCGAGGGCGAACCCGCGGAGAACATCGAAGCCGAGCCGCAGACCGTCGTTGTCGACGGTGTCGAATACCTGGAAGCCCGCGAACCCGTCGAGATCTACTGGCGCATCACCGAGCCGGGCCGCGCGGCGCTTGAGGCCGACAAGCCGCTCGAGCGCCTGCGCGCCCTCCTGGACGAAGACGCCGCCTACGCCCCCATCTACCAGCGCATCCTCCGCCTGTGCGCGGCGGACGGCGGCACCACGACGCCCACCATCAACAACGCGGTCGACCATGACCCGCTGGTGCAGAAGCCGCGCTTCTACGCGCCCCACTTCGTCGACCGGCTGGAGAAATGCGACGCGCTGGCCTGGAGGAAGGCGTGGTGCATCACCGATATCGGACGCGCCGGCCTCGATATGCTGGCAGACGTCGTAGACGAGGGCGCACCCGCCGCCGCCCAGCCCGAAACCCCCGAAGTCCCTGCTCCCGCCGCATCCAAGGAGGACTAGCCATGACCGAAGCAACCGCACCCGCAACCGAAGCCCTCGTCGACGAAGCGACCATGCAGGAGCTCATCAAACTGAACGAGCAGCGCGCCGCCACGTACGGCCTGCTGTCGCGCCTGTACCGCGTGGAGGTGGACCAGCCCCTTCTCGACGAGCTGCGCAGCATGCGCTTCCCCGCCAAGACGGGCAACGAGAACGTGGACGAGGGCTACCGCCTGCTGGCCACGTACCTGAGCAACACCTGGGACAACAGCGTCACCGACCTCGCCATCGACTACGTGCGCGTGTTCATCGGACACGGCATCGACGCGTTCTCGGCCGCCTACCCGTTCGAATCGGTGTACACCTCCGAGAAGCGCCTGCTCATGCAGGAAGCACGCGACGAGGTGCTGGCCATCTACCGCAGCGCAGGCCTCGACAAGCAGGACACATGGAAAGAGGGCGAGGATCACATTGCACTCGAGCTGGAGTTCGAGCAGATCATGGCCACGCGCACGGTCGAAGCGCTGCGCAAAGGCGACGAAGACGAGGCCGTCGCGCTGCTGACCACGCAGAAGAACTTCCTCGAAGACCATCTGGCTGCATGGGCCCCCATGATGACCTCCGACATGAAGCGCTTCGCGCAAACCGACCTCTACCGGGGCTTGGCGTACTTGACGGACGGATTCCTCCAAACCGATCAGACGTTCCTTGACGACGTGCTGGCCGAAGACTAACCGCGCGGGACCGAAAGAAGGAGCAATGGACAACAAGCAGGATAAAACCTACGCCGGCATGACGCGACGTACGCTGTGCTTGGGCGCAGGCGGCGCAGCGGTCATGCTGGGCCTGGGCGGGTTGAAGTACGTAGGATCGCAGCCCATCGTACGCCCGCCGGGAGGACAGGACGAAGAGCGCCTCGTCTCCGCCTGCATCCGTTGCGAGAAGTGCTACGAGATCTGCCCGCGCAACGTCATCGCGCCCGCCCACCTCGAAGACGGCGTGCTGAACATGCGCACGCCAACGTTCGACTTCTCTGCCAACTGGTGCGACTGGTGCGCCGACGAGCACGGCGGCACCCCGCTGTGCGTCAGCGCCTGCCCCACCGAAGCGCTCAAGCTGCCCGACGGGGCCACAGCCGAGAACACCATCATCGGCAAGGCGGTCATCAACACCGACTGGTGCCTGGCATATAAGCTGATCGGATGCCGGTTCTGCTACGATGCCTGCCCCTACGAGGCCATGGAGCTTGACGAGAACAACCGCCCCGTCGTAATCGAGGACAAATGCAACGGATGCGGCGCATGCGAGAGCGTGTGCGTATCGCTGCAAAACGGCTCCATCTCCGAAGGGGCCACGGCGCGCGCTATCGTCGTTCACCCGCTTGAAGAAGTCGAAGGATAAGGTGTCCTCATGAAGAAGAACTCCAAGAAGCTGCGCACCCTCGTCGCACTGGCCATCGTGGCCGTCGTCACCGTCGGCTTCGTCACGAACGTCGGGATCGGCACCATGTCGGCGCCGGGCATCTGGGATATCTCCATCCTATGCCCGCTGGGCGCCTTGGGAACGATGCTCGCCTCCAAGATGATGGTGCCGCGCGCCGTGGTCTCGCTGGTCGTGATGGTGCTGCTCATCGTCGTGTTTGCGCGTGCGTTCTGCGGGTGGATGTGCCCTGTGCCGCTCGTGCAGAAGTTGCGCGGCTTGTTCGCAAAGAAGCAACCCGTCGAACGCGGCGACGCTGCCGATCCTGCCGCGGCGCCGCTCACGAAAGTCGAGATCGACGCGCTGGGCGTTTCATGCTCGAAGGGGTCGAAGGATGGCGGCGGATGCGCGTCCTGCGCCTCCAAGCGCGGAGCCGCGCTCGATGCTCGCCACTTCGTGCTGGGCGGCGCGCTGGCGTCCACCTTCGTCTTCGGATTCCCGGTGTTCTGCCTCGTCTGCCCCATCGGACTCACGTTCGCCACCATCCTGCTGGTCATCAACCTGTTCTCACACGGCGATGTCACCTGGTCGCTCATCGTGGTGCCCGCGCTGCTTATCGCCGAGGTGCTGCTGTTCAAGAAGTGGTGCCATAAGCTGTGCCCGCTTTCGGCGTTCATGAGCCTGATCGCGAAGGCGAACAAGACCTTCGTGCCCACGATCGACGATGCGAAGTGCCTGGAAACGGCGAAGGGCGGCGCGTGCGGGGCCTGCGGCCGCGTCTGCGAGGAGGGCATCGACCCGCGCCACCCGCAGCTTTCGCAGGCGGCATGGAGCGAGTGCACCAAGTGCCGCGCCTGCGTGGACGCATGCCCTGCGAACGCGATCACCATGCCGCTGCTGCCGCGGCGAACGCCGTCTACCGCAGAACCTGTCGCCGTGCCAACGAACGCCGAGAAGATCGACGCGGAGAATGCGCGCCCCGTTCCGTAAAGCCCCTCCTGCGCGACCCGGCTCGCAGCTGCAGCGGTCTGGTCGCGCATCCGGAATCGGGCCGAGCCCGACCCCGGGCAAAAGGCGGCTTGGCAAGGGCTTTGGGGGACGAGCCGCCTTTTGCCCGGGAGCGACATCCCCGCTCCCCCTCCCTGCGAAAAGAGGGATGCCGCTTCCGGCCTTCATCTGACAACCACGACGTGGGAGGACGAAAACCCATGGCATACGAAACGACAAGCGAATCGACCGAGGCCCTGCTCGTCACCGGAGGCGTCGGCACCGGCAAAACGCAACGTCTCGTCGAGCGCGCTGCCGCGCTGCTGGCCGAAAACGCCGCCGCGGGCAACGTGCTCGTGCTGTGCGCGACGCCCCAGGCCGCACGCCTGTTCTCGGAGCGGTTGACAGCCCGCGTCGGTGCCAAGCGCGCTGCCGGCGCAACCGTCGCCACCGCACGCGCCTTAGCGCTCGACGTGCTGGCCGACGACGGCGCGCGCCGCTGGTCGGGGCGCGAGCCGCGACTACTGACCGCCTTCGAAGAGACGTTCCTCATGGAGGACATGAAGGTGAGCGGGCTGCGGCCGAAGCGGCTGCGCGAGATGCTCAAGTTCTTCTACCGCTCGTGGACCGAGCTGGCGGACGACGATCCCGATTGGCTGCTACCGGGCGAGGAGGCCGATGTCCATACGCTGTTGAAAGAGAACCTGGTCTTCATGCGCGCCGTCATAGAACCCGAAGCGGCGAACCTTGCTGCACGCTACCTCCGAGAACACGACGAAGCGCGGGCGGCGCATTCCTACGCGCACGTGCTGATGGACGACTACGCCTGCGCAAGCCGTGCCTCGCAGACGCTGGCGAATCTCGTCGCAACCTGCTCGATCACCGTGGCGGGCGACGCGGAAACCTGCATCGAGACATACGATTCGTACCCCTATGCCGCCGGAATCGACGAATTCCTCGCAACGCATCCCGATGCTGCTTGCGAGCACCTGGATGCCGACGCGCCCGATGCCGTCGAACGGGTCGCTCTGGCAAGCGACACGCCCGAAGCCGAGTTCGAACAGGTGGCGCGCACGGTGGCCGAAGCCGTCGCCGCAGGAACGCCCGCACGGCAGATCGTCGTGGCCGTACCGAACAGCGTGTGGTCGCGCAACATCGCAACCGCTTTGCACGCACGAGGCGTGCCAACCGAAGCGCTCGCCATCTCGCAGCCCCTGCGCGGCGACGTGCGGGACAACGCCCGCTGCACGCCTGCGCGCATCGCCACGGCCCTCAACCTCGTGGCGAACCCAGACGACACCGCGGCTTGGCGGTGCTGGTGTGGATTCGGCGACTACCTGGTGAACAGCGCGGCTTTCGCCAGACTGCGGACTTGCGCGAAGGAGCGCAGTATCGGCCTCGTGGACGCTTTGGAGATGCTAAGCGAAAACGACTGCGAGCACGTAGTGGGCGCGCAACGCGTGGCGACCGCCTACAAGGACGGTCGCGCGCTCATCGAGCAGGTACGAGGATTGCGGGGCACGGCACTGCTGGACGAGCTGACGCGCATCGTCACCGACGGAGCGGAATCCCAAGCGCCCGCCGTTCTGCGCGAGCTCTGCCTCGAGCACGGCAACGCAGCCGATGAAAACCCGGAAAGCCTTTACGATGCCGATGCTGCGGCGATGGCGCGGCGCATGGCCGAGCGCCTGCTCGCGCCCACGCTGGAGGTTGCCGACGCGGTAGCCGTCGTCCCCTACGACTTCGCCTGCGGCTTCTCGCCCGACCTGCTGATCGTCGCCGGCTTCGTGAACGGTTTCATCCCCTCCCGCGACTATTTCGACGCCACGGTGACCCCGCCCGAGCGCCAGGAGAAGATGCGCGCCGTCGACGAACGACGCGTGCGCGCGCTCACAGGAAAGGCCGGCCGCGCGGTGGCGCTGTCGTACTTCACGTCCACCGACCTCGAAAGCGCCGGCAAGCTGAAGCTCAAGATCAGTCGCATCCGCCTCAAGAACGGTATCCGCACCTGCACTATAGAGCCCAGCCTATTCCTGGAGCAAATCGCAGCGCAGGAGTAGCCGCGACTGGGGTGGCTTTCGCAGACCCGCCGATTTGACGATCTCGAAAAGCACGCCTCAGCGAACGAGGCGTGTTTTTCGAGCGAGGATCGGTCGGGGCGAGCTATCCGGCGTCCACACTCTCCAGCAGCTCCAACAGCTCCTCCCGGTTAGCGGTCTTCGTTTTCGCATAGATGTGGTTGAGGTGGGTCTTCACGGTGTTCTTGGAGATGAACAGCTGTTTCTCGATATAGGCGCCCGTGTGGCCGGTTGCCCAGATGGCCAACACCTCCTGCTCACGCGGCGATAAGCCGCATTGCACGGCCACGCGCTTCACGCGGAGGGCAAGGGCGTCGACCGCGTCCTCTTCGACGACGGCAGGCGATTTGAGAGACAGAGGCGATCCCATGATGACCAGCAACGCCGCCATAAGCGACAGCAAGATGGCGATGGCCACCGATTCGGACGTGGGCAGCACATCGGTCACGATCTGGCCCAGACAGCTGCCGCCCCATTGGGCGAATCGCATAAGCGCCAGGCACAGCAGCGCCGACAGGCCGTCCTTGAAGAAGGAGTCGATGAACAGAAACCATACCAGGTACTTAACCAGCTCCGCCCCCACCAGCGCCACGCTGAACGTAGTGCCGCCCCCGAAAGGATCAAGCGATGCCGGGAGCAGCGAAGCCATAGCCATCAAAGGAAACGCCAGGTAGAAAGCCAACATGGCGTTCTTGCGATAAAAGAGGTACGCCAACAGGATAGCGACGAACGACGCAAGCGCAGGCACGCCGGCCAGCGCGCCGTGGAACTCGGAAGACACCTCGAAACCGCCGATCACGCCGTTCGCCCGCGTCGCCCCGTAGCCGAAGAACGCGAGCGAAATAGCCGCCATCGGCTTCCAGGGAACGCGCGACAACGATACGCGCAGACTGTCGCCGTCCAAAGAAGCGGGCAGCATCCGCACCTCCGATGCGCCCCGTTCCCGTTCGCCCCGCACCGCGATTTCGAGCAGCCCGAACGCGCCGAACGGCAGCAGCACGGAGACCGCGAGCACCGACAGGGCGGGCAACAGCGAGATCAGGGCGAACAAGAGGAATCCGAGCAAGTACGCCGTCCCTGCGCACACGGCGGTGCGCTCCACGCCCTGCACGCTCATGCGCTCTTCCCATCCGAGACGCAGCGTGCTTCCCAAGCCGCTCAGCGCGAAGGCGATCAGCATCCAGCCCATCGGCGCCCGCCCGAAACCGGCAAGCGCGGCAACTACGATGGCCAAGCTCGACACGGCGGCGAACACCGCCAACAGCACGGTGCGTCGCCTAAGAGGAGCCGTCCTGCGCGCGAGCAGCACGAGCACGAGCGCGGCCAAGGCCGTCAGCGCCGCCTGCACGATTTGCGCCTCGCCCACGGGCGCCTCATGGCGCAGGTCGCCGAACAGCACCGATCCGTTCCAGAACACGAAGCTCCAAGCGATGTAGCAGGCCAACCCCGCACTGTCGAACAGCATCGCGCGATTGGGTTTGGGGAACGGCACGGCACCGCCTGACCGGGAGGTCTTTTTCGTCGTATCGTCCGCTATGGAAGCGTTGCTGCGCATGCGGCACATACTAGCCGATGGAACGCGTTCGCACAAGGCGAACCCGTCCGACGCGCAAAGCCGTCGAACGGGTTCTGGGAGAGGGAGGAACGTCAAGGCTGGCAAGCGTTATGCGAGCGCCGCCGCGTTCGCACCGGCCACGCGGCCGAACACGAACACGTCGGTGATGGAGCAAGAGCCCAGGCGGTTCGTACCCATCTTATGGCCGGCCTGCTCGCCGGCCGCGAACAGGCCGGGGATGGGCGCGCCGTCGCTATCGAGCACCTGCGCGTCGGTATTGATGTGCAGGCCGCCCATGGTGTAGTGCACCGACGGCTTGTACGCCAAGATGTAGTAAGGGCCGCCCTCGATGGGATTGAGCGCCGCGCGGTAGTTGAAGTCGGGATCGGCGCCATCCTTACAGTAGCCGTTCCACTTCTCCACGGTCTTTTGCAGCTCAGCGGCATCGATGCCGAAAGGTTCGCACGCCTCGGCGATGGTTTCGCCCTTCGCCAGCTGGCCGCGCCCGAACAAGCCGTCCATCTCGGCCGCGTTCACCGTGGCGATGTCGGTGTGGTCGAGGCCGTCCTGGCTGAAGATCATGTAGCCGATGCCGTCCGTCTGCTCCTTGATGGCGTTGGAGATGACGTCGCGGCGTTCCATCTCCTCGACGAAGCGGTCGCCTTCCTTGTTGACGCAGATGGCTCGATTCTCCAGGCGCATGTTGCCCACGTACAAGAGGGCGCCCGTCTGCGTGTCGCAGGTGGGATACGTCTGGATGTACTGCATGTCGATGAGGTTCGCACCGATCTTCTCGGCCATGACGTGGCAGTCGCCCGTCGCGCCCACCGAGTCGGTGGAGAGTATCTTCTCGTCCATCTCGGGGTTGTACTTCATGCGCATCTCGACGTTGGAGCCGAAGCCACCGGCCGCGAGGATGACGGCCTTCGCCTTGAAGTCGTAGGTTTCGCCCGTGGCCGTGTTCGTGGCTTTCAGTCCCACGACCGCGCCCGAGGCGTCCTGCACCAGCTCGTCGGCCTTCGTGTTGCGGCACACCTTGAGGTTCTTGAGACCCTCGGCACGCTTGTCCAGCTTGCAGATGATGCCGCTTCCCTCGTTGCCTTCGGGGATGAGCGAGCGGATGACCGAGTGGCCGCCGAAGAAGCGCTCGTAGGGCTGCCACGCCACGCCTCCGTTGAAGATGAGCCACTCCATGGCGCCGTACGCGCCTTCGCAGATGACGTTGACCAGGTCGGGGTCGCCCACGTGATCGCCGCCGACGATCATGTCCTCGGCCATCTTCTCCACGCTGTCCTCGATGCCGTCCCGCTTCTGGAACCAGTTGTTCGGCACGGCCATGGCGCCGCCGGACAGGATGGTATCGCCGCCGACGATGCCCAGTTTCTCCAACAGCACGACGTTCTTGCCGGCCTCGGCC
>NZ_DBFEGU010000005.1:0-2608 GCF_048329335.1 Eggerthella sp.
GAGACGGAGCGCCATGTCGTCCTCGTCCACGGAACCGAAGGCGGCCGCGAGCGGCAGGCACGCCAGGAGGCCGACCAGGGTCAGGCAGGCGGCTGCGCGGAGATGGCGGCGTCGGGCGTTCATCGGCTGCTCCTCGGGTGCGTGCGGAGGGTTCGTCTGCGTAACAGTATACGCGCTGGAGAGCGTCGCATGGGAAGCGGCTTAAAACGGTTTTATCGGTTCTCGCGGGCCTCCGTTCATGTCGGATCGTAGGTTTTCGGCAAGACCGTGGTATCCTAGCTGATCGTGAGGCGTTCTCGCGGGTGTCGAAGGAGGGATGGGCTGTGGGAAAGAAAGCGGCGCGTTGCGTCTGCTCGGCGATGGCCGCATTGCTGATGGCAACAACCGTCTTCGTCGTTCCCGCGGCGGCCGATGTCGGCGGTTCGCGGGATGCATCCGAGGACGTTCGAGTGGTGCGCGTGGCGTTCCCCGAGGTCGAAGGCATCAGCGTGACCGATGCCGACGGCGTGCGCTCCGGCATCCTCTACGATTGGCTCGCGGAGGTTTCCAAGTACACCGGATGGACCTATGAGTTCGTGGACGGCGATGTCCAAAGTCTCATGAAACGGACGTCTGCGGGAGAGATCGACCTCATGGGCGGCATGTACTATCGGGAGCAGCTCGTCGATTCGTTCCAGTATTCGAACTTCGCCATCGGTGCGAACCACGCCCTGCTCATCAGCCTCGAAGAGAACGACGATGTCGTCGTCTTCGACTCTCGCACGCTCAACGGCAAGACCATCGGCGTGTTCGAGAACGCTACCGAGAAGATTCGCCGTCTCGAAAACTACCTCGATTTCAACGATATCCACTGCATCGTCCTGCCGCTCGACTACGATGCCTACTCGAAATGCCTGGACGACGGCACCGCCGACGTGGTGCTGGGCGGCGACGTGGACGTCACCGAAGGCCGCAGGGTCGCCGCCGAGTTCGACGGCGAACCGTACTACATAGCCATGCCGTTCGGAAGCGATCTGAAGGACGATCTGGATGCAGCGATGACGTCGATCTACACGGCGAATGCCGAGTTCGCGAACGAGCTCGATGCAAAGCACCTGCCGTCCCGCCGCCAATGCGCCATCAAGTTCTCCGAAGCCGACCGTGCGTTCATCGACAATGCAGGCGAGATCAGCGTGGCCGTCATGCAGGGCCGCTACCCGCTGTACTACGAGCGCGACGGACTGTACCAGGGCATCGTGAAGGATGTGCTCGACCTGGTCACCGAGCGCACGGGGCTCGCGTTTCGCCTCGTGCATGCCAGTACGTACCAAGATGCCGTCGACCTGGTTAAATCGGGGGAAGTGGACATGATGGGCGGCTTCTTGGACGACGGCTACGCGGCGGACGGCCAACAGCTCGCCATCACCGAGAGCTTCGCGTCGCTCAACGAGGTGGTGTTCCGCAACAAGCTGGCTTCCTCCGGGAAACGGTCTTCGCCCAGATCGAAGGGCGTGATGGCACCGACGGCGTGGAGGCTTCCGAGGTCGTGCACTACCGTACCTACGAAGACTGCCTCGAAGCGGTGAACTCCGGACGCGCCGACGCCACCAGCATGCCCGTCGCGTTTGCGGAAGGCCTGTTCATCGACCACTCGTTCAGCAACATCACGCCGGCAACCTCCGAGCATCATGAGGCGGGCCTTTCGTTCGCCCTCGCCAAGCCCGTGGACACGGAGCTGTACTCGATCATGAGCAAGGCGGTGAACAGCTTCTCGCAGGACGAGCTGGACACCATCGCGTCGCACAATAGCATGCCCTCGTTCGGCAAGCAGCGCACCATTCAAGCGCTCGTCTCCGAGAACCCCTTGCTCGTCGTGGCGTTGAGCCTCGTGCTGTGCCTGTTCGTGGGCGCTATAGTCATCGTGGTGTCGGTGGCGAAGGTGCGCAACCGCATGATGGAGATGAAGCTGGAGAAGGTGGAGGAGATGGGTCGAGCGAAGACCGACTTCCTCTCGCGCATGTCCCATGAGATCCGAACGCCGATGAACGCCATCATCGGGCTTTCGAGCGTGGCGTCGCTGTCGGGAGAAGCCACGCCGTCCATTCGCTCGAGTCTCGAGAAGATCAACATGTCGGCCCAGTTCCTGCTGTCGCTCGTGAACGACATCCTCGATATGTCGAAGATCGAGAACGACAAGATGCGCATAGAGACGGCGCCGCTCCGCCTGCGTTCGCTGGCCGAGCGTCTGCAGAGCATGTTCTTTCTCCAGGCCGAGGACAAGGGAGTCCTGTTCGAGACCCGCTGCGATGCCGACGACGTCGTGGTGGGCGACGACGTGCGGCTGCAGCAGGTGCTGGCGAACCTCTTGTCCAACGCGCTCAAGTTCACCGATCCGGGGGACGCCATCCGGCTGAGCGTGGTCGTGCTCATGCGCGACGAGGGAAGCGCGCGTGTGCGCTTCAGCGTGGAAGATACCGGCGCGGGCATCCGCGAGGAGGATCTCGAGCGCATTTTCGTGTCGTTCGAGCAGGCGTCCGAGAATCGCCGCAACGCGCAGGGGACGGGTCTCGGCCTGGCTATCAGCAGCAACCTCGTACGACTCATGGGAGGAAGGCTGGACGTGCAGAGC
>NZ_DBFEGU010000006.1:0-1252 GCF_048329335.1 Eggerthella sp.
CCCGTGGAGTTCACGGAGCCGGACAGGGGACCAGCGCATGCGCGCTTCTGCCTGTCCCAGGAGAAGGCGGCGGGCTCGCGCCGCGTCGAGCACAGGTTCCACTGTGTCGCGTTCGGCCCGGTGGCGATGGCCGTGGCGGCCTCCCTCGCCCCCGGCGTCGCCGTGGTGCTCGAGGGGGAGCTGGCCGAGGCGAGGGCGGCATCGTTTCTCGACGGACGGCCGCGCAGGGCCGAGGCCGGCGGGCAGAGCGAGATCAAGGTATCGACTTTCCTCAAGGTCGACGCGCGCTGATTCAGGCACGGGTCCAAACGGCCTGTGCCTTTTTCATCCCACACACCAGCATACATACGCATGTACGCATATGCGCATATACGCAACCGCACATTTTCGTTTTTACGCATTTGTGCGGTTGCGCATCTGCACATTTGGGTAGATACAGACACAGGATGCGGGCCTGGGCCCGCGATGGATGACCATGGAGGGATGGCATATGGGAAGGAAAGATTCCGCCGGGAATCAGGCCGGCGCGGCGAGGATGACGGTCGGCGATAGGTTCTGGGCGCGGCGTATCCGCCCGATCTTCGACGACGGCGACCTCACGCTCGAGCAGAAGTCGGTCTTCTGCTGCATCGTGGCGCGCGATCCCATGTCGGTGGCGATCGAGTGCCCGGCGCGCGACATCGCGGCGGCCGAGGCCGGCCTGCCGCGCCGCGACTACGACGAGGCGCTGGCCGCGCTCGAGCGCGGCGGCTACATCGTCGACATCGTGACGCCCTACGGCGAGGACCGGGACGGGGAGCTCTGCATGGTCCCGATCCCCGCCGAGGTCGTGCGGGAGGGGGTGCAGTGCCGTGAGTAGCGCAAAGGAGCGCGGCATGGCGGCACAGCCCGCCGGCCGCATCCGCGACGAGCTCGACGAGACGTTCGAGATCCTGGACCGCGACGGCGCGGTCGTCGTCTTCGGCGGCGACCTCATGGAGCGCGGCTTCGGCATCGTCTCGGCCAAGGCGACCGAGGACACCCGCCTGTCGTCGTCGGCCAAGGGCGTCTACGCCTACTTCTGCGCCCATGCCGGCGCGGGCACCCATTCGCTGTTCCCGTCCGTGGACACGATCTGCACCCACCTCGCGATGTCGCGCAACACCTACTACCGCCACCGCCGAACCCTGGTCGAGTGCGGCTACATCAGCGTGCACCAGGGTCGCGCGCAGGGCCAAGGGCGCTATCTCTCGAACCGCTACGTGGTCAATGC
>NZ_DBFEGU010000007.1:0-22320 GCF_048329335.1 Eggerthella sp.
CTGTGCCTGGTGGGCGTCGTCGCGCAATCGGTGAGCCTGGGAGTCCTGCTCACCGCGCCGGCGCCCGACGGCCTACCCCCTGTCGCGGCGAGGCACTCCGTCACCACCGACGGCGTCTCGGAGGTTTCGTCGAACGGCAACATAATCATGTTCGTACTTGATACGTACGACACGCTGTTTTTGGAGGAGGGCCTGGAGGAAGACCCCCGCTGCCTCGACGAGTTCACCGGGTTCACCTGGTTCGACAACTCCACAGGCTCGATGATCCCCACGCGCTACGCCATGGCCTCGATTCTGACGGGGCAGTCCCTCGACGAAGGCGATGAGGGCTTCTCCACGTCGTTGATCATCGACTGGTACGAGCAGCACGGCCTGATCGACGACATCAACGCGCAGGGGTACGAGACGCGCCTGTACGCCACCGACATCAACGATGCCATCGGCTCCCTGTCCGATCGGGTGGAGAACATCAAGCTTCGCGAGAACCGGCTGGACTATCCGTCGGCGGTTGCGATGCTGGTGAAGTGTTCGCTGTACCGCGATCTGCCTTGGGCGCTGAAGCCGCCGTTCTGGTTCTACACCGACGAGGTGAACAGCGCCGCGCTGGGAAGCGGCGCCGAGAGCGCCGTGAACGCGCTGTGGACCATGGACGACGCGCGCTACTACGCTACTCTCAAAGAGCAGGGACTGAGCGCCGCCGACCTCGATGGGAAGGGGAGCTTCCGCGTCATACACCTGGCAGGTCCCCATCCGCCGTACACGTTGAACCGCAATGCCGAGACGGTGGAGGGCGGAACCGGCGCCATCGAGCAAGGGCTCGGCTCCCTCCATATCGTGAGCGAGTACCTTGAGGAGCTTAAGCGGCTGGGCTTGTACGACGAAGCCACCATCGTGGTGACCGCTGACCATGGCGAGTGGTACATCGCTGAAGACATAGTGCGTCCGACAAGCCCCATCATGCTGGTGAAGCCTTCGACGCAGCCGGACGGCTCGGACGAGCCCGTGAAGCGCTCTTCGGTGCCTACGGGGCACGTCGATCTCGCGGCTACGCTGCTCGAAGCCGCCGGGGGCGATGCCTCCGCATACGGCGGGATGAGCGTGTTTGACGTGCCCGACGCTCCGCGCACCCGCTACTACAACGCCTCGTCGGTGGTGGGTCCCGAGCACGTGTACACGTCCATCATTCAGTGGGAGATCGAGGGCGATGCGATGAACTGGGACGATTGGCGCGAAACCGGTGTGAAATGGCCCATCGGCTGATCGGCGACGATGGCTGCGAGGTGCAGGGATGATTGTCGCTTTCGCAGATCTTTCGAGCTGGTGAACGCGAAGCCGCCGCAAGCACGAAGCTTGCGGCGGCTTTCTCATGCGGGAGACTGGTTACCCCTCGTACACGATATCGCCGTTCGAGACGGTGCAGACCACCTTCGCCTCCGAGATCTGCTTGGGGTCGACGTCGAGGATGTTGCGATCGATCACGACGAGGTCTGCCTTCTTGCCTGTTTCGATTGTGCCCACGATGTCGTCCATGAAGTTCTCGTACGCCACGTTCTTCGTGTACATCTCGAGCATCTGGTAGGCGGTCAGTCCTTGCTCCTTCCACCGGTAGTGGTCTTCGTCCTCTTCGACGGGGAAGGGGCTGTTGCGCGTGATGCCCACTTCGATTTCAAGCAGGGGATCGTAGGCGGTCACGGCTCCGTCGCTGCCGCCGCTGATGAGGCAGCCTGCTTCCAGCATGTCCTTAGCCGGGTACATGGCGAACGCGCGCTCCTTGCCGATAAATGCGGCTTCCAGTTGACACAGAGGGTCGTTGTACATCCACAGGAACTGCAGGTTGCTGATCGCTTTGAGATCCGCGCAGCGTTTGATGTCCTCGGGAGTGATGGCGCATACGTGCACCATCGTGTGACGCGCGTCACGCTTGCCGTTCGCCGCTTCGGCGCGCTCGTAGGCGTCGAGCGAGGCGCGCACGGCTCCGTCGCCGATGGCGTGAATATGCGCCTGGTACCCGTTCTTGTCGAGATCGGCTACCACCTGGTCGAGCTCTTCTGTGGACCAGTCGCTTGTGGCGGTCCAGCCTTCTCCCTTGCCGGCTGCGGGCAGGTACGGCTCCAGCATAACGGCCGTTGCGCCTTCGGTCACGCCGTCGTAGACGATCTTCACCGTGCCGGTTTGGAACATGTCGGAATCGTAGGCGGCTACGGCATCGAGCTTCTTCTTGATGCCTTCGTAGCCCATGCCCGGCTGTCCCCACACGAGGAAGCGCTGGCGCAGATGCAGATCGCCCCGTGCGTCCATGTTGTGGAGCGCCTCGGCGTGGATGAGCTCGATGCCCGACAGGTTGATGTTCGTGAGGCCGGTGATGCCCAGCGAATGACAGTACTCCTGGAACGCTTCGTAGGCTTTCGCCATGTTCTCGGTCGAGTAGGGAACTTCGATCTTGGACGTGACAAGGCCTTTCGCTGCGTCGGTCAGCAGACCGCTTGGCTGGCCAGCGGCGTTGTGCACGATGGAGCCTCCGTCGGGGTCGGGCGTGTCGGCCGTGATTCCGGCGATTTCCAGCGCCTTGCTGTTCACCCAATAGGAATGGTGCGATACGTCGCGGATCATGATGGGCTTGTCGGAGCAGATGGCGTCGAGGTCCTCTTTCTGCGGGCCCGGGTTCGATCCGTCGGGTTGCAGATAGGCGTTCTGCATGAACGGTCCGCCGTAGTACACTTCGTCGTCGGGATGCGCTTCCACGAACTCGCGGATGATGCGCAGATACTCCTCGTTGTCCATGGTGCCTTCGGGGATGGCGATTTGGAACAGTTCTTCGTAATAAGGCTGTGGGCCGTGCAGGTGGCCGTCCATGAAGCCCGGGCACAAGAACTTGCCGCCGAGGTCGATGACCTTGGTCGCGTCGCCTACGAACGCCTCGATGCCGGCATCGTCTCCTACGTACACGATGTCGCCGCCGCGCACGGCGACGGCCTGCGCTACGTCTCCTTCGTTTACGAGCGTCTGCACGTGGCCGTTCTTGAATACGAGGTCGGCCGCCTTGCCGGTTGCCTGCGCTTCGGCTTCGATGCTCGTGTCCGCCGCCCCTTCTTCTGCGGGCGCGCTGCATCCGAACGGTCCTCCCAGCAGCATCC
Source organism: Eggerthella sp. (assembly GCF_048329335.1). Taxonomy (NCBI): domain Bacteria; kingdom Bacillati; phylum Actinomycetota; class Coriobacteriia; order Eggerthellales; family Eggerthellaceae; genus Eggerthella; species Eggerthella sp. The sequence continues at coordinate 3,135 of NZ_DBFEGU010000007.1, forward strand.
CTGCTGCAAGCACCGATGCTCCCGCTACGAACGAACGGCGCGTGAGCGCGCTTTGCCGTCCCAGTCCCTGGTTCGTGCTATGCGTCATGACGATCCCTTCCTTCCCTTGTTCGACGATACGCTTGCCGGATCCCTTGTGCCGACGGCACCTTGCCCGACGTTATGGCCGAAGGGGGCCTGCGACAATCAACGCGAAGATGGATGCCTGCTCGAAAGAGGGTTTATTTTTCTCTACCTTGTAGCAAACATGCTGGTGGAGGGCGAGGGTGCTTGTTTTGCGGAAGGGCGCGCTCCCGAGCGGGAATTCGCGCGTGCTATAATCCGCCGCAGGGGAAAGGGGTGCGATGGTTTACTTGCTGTTCTTCTACGATATGGGTATGACCATGGCGAACGCGGCGCTCTGTATCGTGTTCGCTGCGTTGTTCGTGCGGAACAGAAGCCCTCTCCATCTTTGGCTCGCTATCTTGTTCGGATTGTGCACGGCTGACATCGTGCTCATGTACCTGTTCGATTTCGTGCCCGATTTCCAGCTGCTGTTCAGCGCTTTTCCCGGATCGTCGCCGTTTTTGTACGGTTACCTGCATCTCGGTATTCTGCTGACGTTCAGGTTCATTGCGGGCTTTATCTTCGACCAGCCGCCGGCGGCGCGGGAAAGTGCGTTGTGGATTTTATGTTGCACGTATCTCGCGGTTGCCGGGTCGTTGTCGGAAGCCGTGGTAGAGGAATTCGCCGAGAACTTGTGCATCGGCGTGCTGCAGCTTTATATCATGGGCATCGGTATTCGAGGGTTGCGCAAGGGCGATGTAGGGGGTCGCGTGCTGGACTCGAAGGCCGTCGTTGCGCTCGTGGCGTCGTTCGCGTTTTGCTCGGTTGGTTATTTGGCGTGGTCGATAGGCTCGTTCGCGGCTGGATGGGAGAGCCCGCGCAACGTGTTCGTCGAATTGTCTGGTGGAATTAATTTCGTGTTCGCCTGTCTTTACCTGGTTGCGTACGCCCGCAAACTCCGCGAGGCATCGGTTCCAGCCGTGGTGCCTTTTGTTGCCAAGCGCTACGATCTCACCAAGCGCGAGGAGGAGATGCTTGAAATGCTGGTGGAGGGGTTGAGCAACCAGCAGATCAGCTCGCAGGCGTACATCTCGGTCGGAACGGTGAAAACGCACGCGCACAACATCTACGCGAAATTGGGCATTAAGGGGCGTGCGGATCTGCCCGCGTTTCTCGAATGCGAGCTCGCCGCCTCCCTTGATCATCGGAGTTGATCGCGCCGCGCCGCTTCCGTCGTCGGTCTCTGACGAGGGTGTGAAAAAAGCGCGTCTTCCGCGGGTTGTTCCCGGGCTTTGTGCTAGGATGGTAACGAACAAACGTTTGCAACTGAGGCAAACCCTCGGCATGACGACGAAAAGGAACCGATGACGCGCATCGAACGAACCATCTTGGGGATCGATCCCGGCCTGGCCAACACCGGCTGGGGCATCGTGGAGCAGCGCGGGCCGCGCCTGGCGTGCACGGCATACGGGTGCGTGTCCACGCCGAAGGAGCTGCCGCTGGCTCAGCGTCTGCGGAAGATCCACGAGCAGATGGCTGCGGTCATCGCGCGGTTCCAGCCGACGTGCGCGGGAATCGAGACCGTGTGGTTCGGCGTGAACGTGCAAAGCGCGTTCGCCACGGGGCAGGCGCGGGGCGCTGCGCTCGTGGCATGCGCCGAATGCGACCTCGAGGTGCTGGAATTCTCGCCCAGCCAGATCAAGCTGGCGGTGGTGGGAACCGGCTCGGCCGAGAAGGACCAGGTGCAGTACATGGTGCGCCAGCTGCTTGCCCTCGAGGACGTCCCGCGACCCGACCATGCCGCCGACGCGTTGGCCGCCGCCATCTGCTATACCACTCATGAGGGTTTCGCGCGCCGCACGGGCGCGGCATGCATGGCGTACGACGCGCCCGTTTGCAACGTACCCGTCGGAAAGGACAGGCTATGATCGCGTTTCTCAAGGGGACGCTGGCGGGGAAGACCGCCACGACCGCCTACATCGAAGTGAACGGCGTGGGCTATGCCGTGGGCATGTCCCAGGCCAGCCTGTCGAAGCTGCCCGAAGCGGGGGCACCGGTTGAGGTGCACACGTTCTTGCAGGTGCGCGACGATGCGCTGGCGCTGTACGGATTTCTCGCGCTGGAGGAGAAGGCTCTGTTCGAGCGGCTCATCGGCGTGGGCGGCGTGGGGCCGAAGGTGGCGCTTGCCGCGCTGTCGGCGTTCTCGCCCGCGGGTCTTGTGGCCGCCGTGCAGGCGCAGGACGTGGCGGCGGTGCAGCGCATCCCCGGCGTAGGGAAGAAGACGGCCTCGCGCATCATCCTGGAGCTGAAGGGCTCGTTCGACGAGGGGCTGGCAAGCCTGTTCGACGGGGCGGCGCCCGCAGCGGCGTCGGCTGCGAATCTTGCCGGCACGCGCGAGGCGCTGCTGTCGATGGGCTTCACGTCCGAAGAGGCCGACGTCGCCCTCAAGGGCGCCCCCGAAGGCGCGTCCGAGGGCGTGCTGCTACAATATGCGCTGAAGCGATTAGGTTCCGCCGGTCTGCCGACCGGCGGAATGGCTTGACGCTGCGGCTTTCCGCAGCACCCGATCTTGGCGCTCCAAGCCCTCCTCGCGTACGAAGTACGCTTCGTCGGGCTTTCACGTCAATCTCGGGCACCGCGAAAAGCCTCGCTGACATTGTCGGACCGGCGAGGGGGACAATGTTAGACTGGCGAGAAAGATGAAAAGGCGGCTATGGCTGACAACGGCATTCAAATAGAAGGGCTCGTGTTCGAGGCGGGCGCCGGAGCGGGGCGGGATGGCGGCTCGTCGCCCGTCGACGCACGCTCGCGCGCGGTGGCGCCGACGCTCACCGAGGACGATCTCGCGCTCGATCGCAGTCTGCGCCCTAAGCGCCTGGGCGACTACCTGGGGCAGACGAAGATCAAGGAGTCGCTCGCCATCCTCATCGAGGCGGCTCAGGCGCGCGGCGACGTGGTGGATCATATCTTGTTCTCAGGACCTCCGGGCCTCGGCAAGACCACGCTTGCGACGGTCGTCGCCAACGAGCTGGGCGCGAACATCAAGACGACGAGCGGCCCCGCCATCGAGCGCACGGGCGATCTGGCGGCCATCCTCACGAACCTCGAGGAGGGCGATGTCCTGTTCATCGACGAGATCCATCGCCTGAACCGCATGGTCGAAGAGGTGCTGTACCCTGCGCTCGAGGACTTCGCCCTCGACATCGTGGTGGGGAAGGGGCCGGCGGCACGCTCCATTCGCCTCGACCTGCCGCGCTTCACCCTGGTCGGCGCCACCACGCGAACGGGCCTGCTCACCGGTCCTTTGCGCGACCGCTTCGGCATCGTGTTCCGCCTGCAGTACTACTCGCCCGAGGAGCTGGCCTCCATCGTGCGCCGTTCCGCCTCCATCCTGGACGTCGCAATCGAGGAGGACGGGGCGCTGGAGATCGCGCGCCGTAGCCGCGGCACCCCGCGTCTGGCGAACCGCCTGCTCAAGCGCGTGCGCGATTGGGCGCAGGTGCGCGGGGACGGCATCATCGACGAGGACGTGGCCGCCCAAGCGCTCAGCTTCTTCGAAGTCGACGCGTTGGGCTTGGACATGATGGACAACCGCATCCTCGAGCTTCTGGCCGTGCAGTTCGGCGGCCGCCCCGTGGGGCTGACCACGCTGGCGTCCGCCCTGTCGGAGGACACCGACACGCTGGAAGACGTCTACGAGCCTTACCTCATGCAGCAGGGCCTGCTGGTGCGCACGCCGAAGGGCCGCATCTGCACCGAGCGGGCCTACGACCATCTGGGGATTCCGGTTCCGCCGTTCTCGTGATCACGACCGTCCGGGGCGTCCCGGGCTTACGAAGGGAGCTTCCATGCTCGAACAGGATTACCTGATGCGCATCCTCCTGCAATTCGCGGAGGCCATCCGCCGCAGCTGGGCGCGATCGGTGGAGGATCGCGATCCGCGCGATGCCGCCAACATGCTGGAGCGCGCCATAGGCGACGCCACCGACATCGACGGCGCCACGCTGCTGTCGCTGTCGCCCGAGTCGATAGCCAGCGTCATGCAGGTGTCGGGCGTCGACCCGCGCGTGTCCGAGTACATCGCCCGGAGCCTGCTTCTGGCCTCGGGTTATCTGGCAGAGGCGGGCGAGGGCGATCTGTCCGCCCTGCGCGCCGAGCAGGCTCGCGCCTTGGCCGAGGCGTACGATCTCGATCTGCCCGACACGCCCGAAGAGCTAGCCACCCTTTTGGATGAGGCCGATGCCGCGCTGGCGAAAGACGCCGAGTCCACCATGGACGTGCTAGGCTACGGCACCGAGCCCGTCATCCCGGCGAACACGATCGAGGCGCCCCTCGATTCCGACCGGTAGGAGCCCGCTCGATCAACGGATCGGTAAAATACGGGCGAAAAAGAGAATCCCGAGCTTTTTTGTTGCCGCATAGCGTATAGTAAGCATGTGCCCTCGAGGTGAGGGCGAGTGTTGCGGCCATGCAGCACACAGTGTTACCTCCTCGGGGACGAGGAGAGGAAAGAGGATTTAAAATGGCGGAAGGTACTGTTAAGTGGTTCAACCCGGAAAAGGGCTACGGCTTCATCTCTCAGAAGGATGGCGAAGACCTCTTCGTGCATTTCTCTGAGATCAAGATGGACGGCTTCAAGACGCTTGACGAAGGTGCTGCGGTGCAGTTCGACGTCACGACCGGTCAGAACGGCAAGCTTCAGGCAAGCAACGTGACGAAGGCATAAGCAGACTAACATATAGAATGCTGAAATGACCCCGCAAAGTGCGGGGTCATTTTTTTAATGCGTATCGGTTCGGCAGTGTCTCTTTGCGGGGCTTGGGTCGCGGGCCGATGAGCCGAAAACCCTCTTTTAGGCGTAAAAATGCGTAAACTCCGTCCCGAGGGTTGCCAGCCTTGCGGCGTTCGCGACGCTGTTGATTTTGCGATGCCTCAGTGCTGCGATGATAATGCGGTTCTCTTTGGTGAGATGTTCGACGTTCGGATGGTGTGCCATGCGGTGTAGCAGTTAAAAGCAGCGCGCTACGCCGGCCGACTCCGTCTTCTAAGACGAAGGAGGCGAGGCCGGCTTACTGCTATCGACGCGAACCCGGACGTGTCGAAAGTATACTGATTATGGTGCGAACTCGGTTGGGGCCTTTGATCCTCGGGCTCTCACGCCGGCACGCTGCCCGATTCACTCTTATCCAGGCTGACTGACTTTTGGGTATTGGATTTTGCGTCTTCGTTGCGTCGCAAGTTGTTTGGCATGCTGTGGGCGGGGGGCGGAGGGTCTGAATGTTTCACGTGAAAACATTCGTACGTGTCGAATCGAAGCCATGATGGGGCTGATCCGTTCCCGTTGAGTAGGCGGGAGCAGCAAAGGAGTCGAGCGCTTTACGAGACGGGCTTGCGGGTTCGTGTGAAACCCCAGAGACCATAGAGTTTCTTGCTATTTGATAGTTAATATGTATCATTTAAGAAATAATTACCAAAAAGGTATTAACAAAACGCGTGCATGGTGCTTAAATAAAAGAAAAGAGGGTATCGGGAAAACGGTCGACGGTCGGAAATAGCGAGGGAGTGCGCTTTTCACGCATTGTTCGGTCGACAATCGACAAGCAACACATATGCACAGCACGCTCACACGCCATATAGGGCGCTGCGTCTGCATAACGGGGGAGCACATGATTACGATTTCGCATCGCAAACTTTGTCGCGGGGGGGGGCTCACTAGTCTGCTAATTGCAGCAGCGGCGGTGCTTCTGGTTGCGTTTGCGGGCGTGCGCCTCGTAGGACTGACCCCGTACGCCGTTCTCTCGGGCAGCATGGAGCCCGAATATCCCGTTGGCTCGCTGGTGTACGTCAAAGCGGTCGATCCGCTTGACGTCGAAGTGGGCGACGCCATCACGTTCAGCCTGCCCTCGGGCACGCTGGTGACCCATCAGGTGTATCAGATCGATGCCGAATCCCGTGCGTTCCGCACGCAGGGCATCGCCAACATCGCCAGCGACGGGTCCATTTCCCCCGACGCCGCGCCGGTGCCGTACGAGAACCTCGTGGGCAAACCCGTGGCGTGCATCCCGTATCTGGGCTACATCAACAAATTCCTCACTTCTCCGCTGGGTCTTGTGATTGCAGGGACGGCTATCGCCGTTTTCATCATAGCATCGATTGCTGCCGGGAAGCTTGCCGCCCTCGATAGCGGCCAAGCGGCATCGCACCGAGGGGGTGGTGGCAAGCACAGCCGATGCGCCTGAGCATTGAGCGACAGCGTGCGCCCCTGCAAGCGGACGCAAGAAACGAACGAGAGAGAGGAGCGCTTCATGGAAGCGGAAGTAAAACGTAGAAAGCGCCGTGTGGTGTTGGTTGCCCTGGCGGCCTGTTTGGTGGTGGCCGGCATCGGCGGAACCCTAGCCTGGTTCAGCGCGCAAAGCAGTCTGACGAACACGTTCAAGGTGGGCAACATCACCGATCCGACGACGAAGCCGGATAAGCCCTCTGAAAACCTTCCCAGTGACACAACGAAGGTGAGCGGGAATATCTATGAGCCCAGCTGGGTTGACCAGTCTGCGATCGCTCCGGGTGCGAGCGTGGCTAAGGATCCGTACGTGGGCATCGGCAAGGACAGCGAGTCTGCCTATGTGTACGTGTACGTGAAGAACAATCTGCCGGAAGGTGCATACTTCACGATCGAGCAGGGTTGGGAAGCGGTTGAAGCAACTTTGGTTTCGGGATCGCAAGACCAGTACAAGGGCGGTCTGTTCGCCTATGCCTCCAACTACCAGAATGGAGCTGGTCTCACCGAGCTTAAACCGACTGGTACCCCTGCTGCCGATGCTTGGACGAAAAACCCCCTGTTCAAAAGCATTATGACGAGCGATACGTTTGTGGCGAACGACACCAACAAAACGGTTGAGGTGTATGCATATGTTGCAGCCAAATCGAACAACAGCGAGTCTACGACCGATCTCGACGCTGCTGCCAAGGCTTGGGCGGCTGAGATCAAAATGAAGCAGTAGCTTCCAGCGTCGCAACTTGCGCATGCTCAGCCTTTGAGCTGCCCTTTGCCCATCCCGGCGCTCCCTCGGGCGCCGGGATGGGCGCATCCGCACCCGTTTACCCAAGGACCTGGATCCCTATGACTGAACACGCACATCACAACATCGCCAGCGCCGCATCGCCCGACGATGCCGCGCGCGAGGCTGCGCCGCCCGACGAGCTCCGCTCGAGCTCGACCGGCCAGCCCTCTGCACCGGAGGCCCGTGCGAAGGCCTCCCGCGCGCAGCGCTTCGCCGCGGTCGCTGCGGCGCTGACGCTGTTGTTCGCTGCCGCGGTTTTGGCGACCCAGGCGTTCAACGTCGAGCTGTTCGACGCGCATCACCCCTTCTCGTTCGGCGCGCCCGACATCGAGGTGGTCGAAACCATGTTGGACGCCTCGGGAAACGAGGTTCCGGCGCTTGTGGACGACCGTATCAACCCCGGCTCCGGCGCCGTGAGCCGCATCGTGCGTGTGCAGAACCTCGGCACGCATCCGATGTTCGTGCGCGTGATGCTGAGCGTGGAAGGCGTGCGGCCCAACGGCGACGCGCTGTCGCTCGACCACGCCGTGACGTACGACTTCGGCGACGCGTCCGCGTGGCAGCGGGGGCAGGACGGCCGGTACTACCTGGCCGTCGCGCTGGAACCCGACCAAACCACGCCCGTGCTGATCGACTCGTTCGAGGTGGAGGCGGGCGCGCTGGCCGGCATCGACCAGCTGAAGCTGGTGATCAAGGCCGACGGCGTGCAAAGCGAGCACAACGCAACCAGTTCCCTGACTGCTGAAGGATGGCCGGCATGATGAATACTCGGGTTTCGATATGGCAGAAAGCGCTGCGCATGGTGCTGGCGCTTGCTTTGGCCGCGACCGCGGTGCCCTTCGTCGCACCCGACAAGGCGCATGCCGAACAGGCCGCCGATGGGGCGTATCATATTTCCACCGCAGCCGATTTGCTGTACACGGTCAGCTTGACGCGTGCGGCCATCGGTCAGAGTGTCGATATCGTTCTGGACAACGATCTGACTTTGACCGAAGCCGACCTTACGGTTGCGAAGCAGTACGGCGGCTTGATCTTCGGCACCATCGACTTGCCGTTCAAGGGCACGTTCGACGGTCAGGGTCACACCATCAAGGGCTTGAAGTACGACCGCGAATTGTTCACCCCGAAGGCGAACACCGGCCTGTTCGCCAGCACCGACGGCGCCATCATCAAGAACCTCACGTTGGAGGACGCCTATATCGGCGCAGACTTCCGCGGCGGCGTGTTGGTGGGCCGCGCGGACAACACGCGCATCGAGAACGTCACCCTCATCAACTGCACATCCAGCATCACGCCCGCCAACAACGCCGTCAGCCTGATCACCAACGCCGGCGTGCTGGGCGGCATCCTCGCCGGCGAGACGAACGGAGGCGTCATCTACAACTGCGAGGTGCGCGGCGGCAGGTGCGTGTCGAACTCGACGTCCGCCGTCGCCGCGCTGGGCGGCGAAGGGCTGTACATGGGCGCGTTGGTAGGTGCAGCAAGCGGAACCGTCATCGAGTATTCGCGTGTGACGCCGATTCGCGAGGTTGCGGCCGATGGCACCGTGACCTACCAGCATGCAAGCGTCAAGAACAGCTACGACAAGGCGGTGGGCGCCCTGGGCGGCTTCACCGTGTACGCGGGCGGCGTGACGGGGCAGCTTTCGAACGGCGCCCAGATGATCGACTGCTTCTCTACGGCGGACTGCTACGCCTACTGCGGCACGTACGTGAGCGTCGGCGCGGGCGCCACGGTGAGCGTCGGCGGCCTGACGGCGTCGGCGTACGACAACAACTGCAGCATCGAGCGCTCCCATTACGCCGGCAACCTGAGCTCGAAGCAGTACAACGCGCTGATCGTCATTCCCATCATCGAGTACAACGTGTATTTGGCCGGCCTCGCAAGGCGGGCCGATGGCCTGTCGGTAAGCGAGTCGTACTTCAAGCCTTCTGCAAGCGCAGAGGAGGGTACGAACAAGAAGATCCCCGCGTTGAATGACGCCGCGACGGGGCCGTCGTTCGGGCCGTTGGACGATAACGTGTACGTCGACCGCGACTTCTGGGAGGGGTGCGGCTACGACTTCGCAGGCGGCATCGAGCGCAGCAGCGTGTATTCTGCCAGTCATATCAACAAGTGGGTCATGGACTACGACCTGGGCATTCCCGTGCATGGGTCGTCCATCAAGGCGACGTTCGACTTCCCGGGCGCGGCCAGCGTGAGCATCGGGACGACCGGGCTTTCGCCGACGCAGGCGCAGACGACCGACAACGCTTGGAAGTTCGCCGTGCAGGGCGTTCTTGCCGCGGACAATGCGGTGGAGCTGAGCGCGACGACGACCGATGCACCTATGGCGAACGGGACGAATGGCTACCGCTTCGTGGGATGGTGTCGCGAGCCCAGCGTCACGGTGAACGAGGTGGCCGAAGACCCCGCGTACTTCGAGCCGATGGTGACGGGCGATTGGGTGTCGGACAGTCCGGTGTACGAGGCTTCGAACGCCGATCCTGCTAACAGGCAATTCGAGGACAACGACCTGTTCATCGCGCATTACCAAGCGCAGGTGCTGTTCCACGACGTGGACGGCAACGTGATCAACAAAGGTACCGGCGCGGCGGATCCGAATACCGATGACGACTGGTACGACTACTTCGACCCGCTGCCGTCGCCGAGTCCGGCGAAGCCCTCCGAAAGCTCGACCTTCGTCGGCTGGACGACGACAAAGAACTCGGCAGGCGGCGGTGGCTACAATGGCATAACATCCACAGAGCTCGTTGCGATCGTCAACAACGGGGCGTTGTACAAAGCGAGTGATCCGGTAACTAAGCCTATGGATCTGTATCCCATCTACATAGATTATTCGGTGAACATCCTCACCGAAATCGAGGGTTATAGCGCCGATGCAGATAAGACGGTGCGCAGCAGCGTGGGCTCGACGCATGTGGAGAAGGTGACGAACACTGACGGAATCACGTCGTATCGTGTGTTTGTGAAAGATGCCACCGGCAATGATCTGAGTGTCGACGGGGCGCTTCCCGACGGCTATCGGTTCCTGGGGTGGTACAAGAACGTGGACGGCGTTGAGGTGCGCGTGAGCTCCGACCCCAGCTACACCATCCCCGCCGACACCGACCTCACCCAACAGCAAACCTACATAGCCCGCTTCGAGTACCGGGTTGATTACTACGTTGCATCAGATGCGCAAGATGCTAACGAATTCAAGAATCCCACGCTTCATGCTGAGAGATGGCAGCGGTACGAAAGCGCTTTCGTGGAATTGCCTCCACCCGCTTATTACAATGAAATGTTCGAGTACTGGGCATCGTACGACCCCGGTGCCAACCCAGCAATAGGAGCTAAATTTACCGGCGTGATATGTAATCCTGAAAAGGTTGCTTCGAAGATGACGTTCGGCGGTGTATCGACTGACTATGCAATTGGGGTTGGTATCGACTTTCCTGGGGCAGGCTCCGTTGAGCTGCGTGGGGAGCCCTCGTTGACAGGGACCACGAGTGGAAGTGTCGAAGTCGAAACGAAGCCCGATTTAAGTGGGGACTACGTGTTTAGATTCTGGACAGGAGAGGGGACGAAGCTTAATCTCCAGTGGAGCGACTGGAAAGAGACGAATCGAGAAAAGACGTTTCATCCAAAGGGATCCGCTTATTCCGGTTCTCGCGCCTATTACTTTCAGGCTCACTACGCTGCAAACGTGAAGTTCGAGGGCGTGCTGAGGACCGATGGGGGTGAGTGGGCTGTTGAGCGCCGTTACGAAGAGCGGGTTCTGCTAAATCAAGACACCTCTAATGCGTACGGCTATCCGAAAGCGGGTTCGTCAACTGGGGTGTCGTTCACCTCTGCCGCTTCTCCCACGGATGCTGACATGCAGCGTGACGGGTATCGGTTCTTGGGATGGATTGACAAGTCTGCCATTGCTGCGGGCGAGATGACCCCGCAGGAATGGGGCTACGTTTTCGACGTGGCGGGCGACCAGTACTGCACCTCGCAGGCTTCCAGGGCGGTTCCCTATCTGCTGGCTGCCGATGCGGTTTGCACGCGGCCTATGGATCTGTATCCGGTGTACGTGAAGTACGACGTGACCGTCACTACGAACATCGCGCAGGCGGGCGTGCCCTCCGGCGCTGGCGTGAACATCCCGGCCGCGCCGACAGTAGCCGATGGGGGTGCGACGCCCAGCTTCAATCTGCCGTACAACACGTATACGCGCGATTCTGCCGATCCGGGCACTATCACCTTTGGACAGAACAACGCAAACGTGACTGTGAAGGACGACCAGACAATCGACCTCTCCCTGACGGCCGAAAACAACGCAACTCCTGTGGTAACGGACGGACAGGCGACGTATCTGCTGAAGTCGTGGACGATCGAGAAGACGTTCCAGGGGCAGACGCATACCGAGACGGTTCCCGTCAGCGATCCTGCCGTCGCTGGCGAAAACCCTCTGAGCTACACCATCGAGTCGGGCTCCTCGTACAAGTTCATAGCGAACTACGAGCCGCTGGTGGTGGTGTACCACGTGAACGACGGAGCTACCGAAACCGTGGTGCGCAACAACGGCCAGCAGCTGGGGAAGGGTCCCGATCCGACGTTCGACATCGCCGCCATTGATTTGACGAATGGTGGGATCCATGTGTTCGTGGGCTGGACGGCGACGCGTCCGGCGGCGGGGCAGTACGCAATCTGGAGCGAGGGCACCGCGATGGTGTCTTCGAGCACGATCGTGCATCGGTCGATGGAGCTGTGGCCGGTGTATCGCGCGGCTACGGTGAGCGTGAACTCGAACATCGACAAGGAGATTGAGGCCGCGGGCAAAAAACCCGAGAGCTACCGTTCGCTGAGCCGTTTGGACTCGATTGCTTCGGTCACCCTCGTTGCGGAGGCGAAGGACTTCCCCGGCTATCAGTTCGACCACTGGGCGACGGAGTACGACAGCACGACCGGCCAGGGTACGCCTGTGACTGACAACAACAACTTCGTGCTGAGGGGCAACAGGCCGTTCGAGAAGGACACGACGTACACGGCGGTGTACGTGAAGGTGCATGAGGTTCGCTACCACGACGCGCAGGGCAACGTGATATACACCGCCAACGTGAAGGGCAACGAGCGCACGTTCGTGCATGACGTCCTCGTTGGGACGGAGACGGCTCCCGATTCCGGCGGGGGAACGACTGCCGGCTCCGGAGGGACGACTCCGACGCAGCAGGTGCCGATCGACGTGGAGGCGTATCACAATATCGCCGTGGCCCTTGATGCTGCTGCGAACGCGGACGGGCGCGAGGCGTTCAGCAACTGGCGGTGGGACAACAACGGCACCATGGTTCCCTGGGAGCAATTCTTTGACAAGCCGATCACGACGGACATGGACTTGTACCCCGAGACTTGGCAGGTGAAGGCCACCGATGCGCAAGATGTCGCCATGACCGACCAGCTGACTTGGGCGATAGACGTGAGCGCTTTGGAAACTTCGAGCGCGCCTGCGGCGGAGGGGTCGGCCGCGACGCCGAACGCCGAGAAGCAGACCTATCCCATCCAAGCGTACTTCGGGCAGGGCAACTACTACGACCAGAAGCACCTGACGGTTCACGTGGAGAAGCGCTCCTACAAGCCTTCGAGCGAGCCGACATATCAACCGGGCAACCCGCTTCCGGCCGACCGCGATGCGTCTGCGGCGTTGGGCAAGCAGGTCGCTCTGTACGACGACAGAGCCACGGGCAACGTGTTGGCATCGCATGTCGACGCGGACGGCGGCTTCCGGGACTACCAGGAAGTGAGCACCAAGGGCACTTCGGTGTGCACGGTGGACGGCACTTCGTACACCACCCAAAACGACGGCGATGCCTTGTTCGTGTTCGGCGACATCAAGCCGCTCACCATCGTGAAGAAGACCACGGCCAAGGAGGCGGCGGGGGAGACGTTCCTGTTCACGGTGACCAACCTCAAGGACGGGTCCCTGCAGACCCGCTCGGTTTCGGTCAAGTGCCCCGACAAGCCGGACAAGGACGGGATCTACGCGGCCAGCGTGCGGTTGCAGTTGGGCCAGGGCGAATACTTCGTGAGGGAGGACAAGTCCTGGGCGTGGCGCTATGGGCAATCGTACCAGGTGAACGGCGTGACCGTCCCTTCCGGTGCCGACGGCGCGCGCGTGGTGGTCTCGCGTTCTCAGGACGGCTCGACCGTGGTGTGCGAGAACAAGCTGGAAAACGACGCGTGGCTGGATGACTCGGCTCGTGCGATCAACGAATTCGGACAGGGGGCGATCTTGTAATGGGCAGGGGAATGCATGCGAAGCCGGCTGATCGTCGGGCTGCGGCGTTCGATCTGCCGCACAAGCGCCCGGGACGCAAGCGCGCGGCGGTGGTTGCCGCGTGCCTTGCGGCCATGCTGTGCTGCGGGGGCGCGCTGGCGTGGTTCCATGCGGAGTCGGGCCTTTTCAACATGTTCAAGGCGGCGAATGTCACGCCGGGCGTGAACGAAACGTTCGACTCGCCGCACACGGTGAAGGAGAACGTGTACGCGACCAACAAGGGGAACGTGAAGGCGTACCTGCGAGCCTCGGTGTCGGTTCGCTGGGAGACCGGGAGCCAGGCTGGCGGTTCCGCCGTCGTGCTGGGCGACGTTCCGGAGCTTGGTAAGGACTACGCGATGCAGCGGGGCGCCGTCGCTTCGCCTGATGCAACCGCTCAACCTGCGGATTCCTGGATTCAGGGGACAGACGGCCTGTACTACTGGCCGAAGCCCCTTGCTCCCGAAAGCGATGCTACCGGAGGGGTTGCTCCTGAGCGAACGGCGAATTTGATCGCCAAGTGCGAAGCTTTTCCCAACACCTCGCATACGGATGGCCGCCATCTGGTCGTCGAGATCGACGTGCAGGCCGTGCAGGCCGATCCTGTTGACGCGGTTTCGGAAGCGTGGGGACCCGACCGTGGCGGCGCGGTTACGGGCGTTGCGACCGATGGCACGCTGACGGTTTCGAGCAAGGGAGGTGCTGCATGATGACGTGCAGACGTTCGAGGTGCGGCGTTCTGGCGTTCGCTGCAGCCGCGCTTGCGGTTGCAGCCGCGCTCGCCATGCCGATGTTCGCTCGGTCGGCTGCGGCCTATGCCGCGCCCGCGGGGCCGCCCACCGTGGTGTACGACAGCGCCGCACGCGAGTTCTTTGTGCGCAACGCCGATGGAGGCAGCCTGTTCGACACGCTGGAGAACCTGGTGCCGGGCGATTCGTCGTCGCACACCGTGGCGGTGCGGGTGGAGAACGCGCGCACGCCTGTTGCGCTGTACCTGCGCCCCTCGTGCGACCGTGCTGTCGCCGACGTGATAGGGCCGGTGCGCGTGGTCATGAGCGCGGACGGCCGGACGCTCTACGACGGCGAGATAGGGGAGCTGCTTCGCGAAGGGGCGCTTCCCGTCAAGATGGCCGAGCTTTCGGGCGGCCGGTCGGCGGACTTCACGCTGGACGTGCTGGTGCCCGTGACCTTGGGCAACGAGGCGGCGGGTTTGGAGAACCATGTTCACTGGACGCTCATCGCCCAGGACGAGGGCGGCTCTGCGGGCGCGGGCGGTTCCGAGGGCTCGGAGGGCGAGGGCGGCTCCGGCGGCTCGAGTGGCGCGGGCGGAGCGGGAACCGTGGAGGCCGACGTTTCGACGCTCACCAAAACCGGCGACTTCCCCTACGCCCTTGCGGCGTTGGCGGCGGCCGTCGGCGCGGCCGCCGTGCTGGCAGCAGTGCTCGTCCGCTCTCGCCGCGGTTCCCGGTAGCGCCGCGCCTTCGCTTTCTCGAGCGCCCTTCTTCTGCGGCTTCGGCTTGTCGCCTTCCGCCTGGCGGCGCGTCTAACAGATGAACATGGCGTCGCCGAACGAGAGCAGGCGGTAGCGCTGTTCGATGGCGTGGCGGTAGGCGGCCATGATGTGCTCGCGCGAGGAGAACGCGGACACCAGCATCATCAGCGTGGAGCGCGGCACGTGGAAGTTCGTGACCAGGGCGTCCACCACATGGAACTGCGAGCCGGGCAGCAGGTACAGCGACGTCGTCTCGCGGTCGCGCGCGGTGACGGCGCCCGCCTCGGGGTTCCAGGCGCTTTCCAGGCTGCGCACGCTGGTGGTGCCCACGGCCACCACGCGCCCGCCGCGCTCGCGCGTCTCGGCGATGGCGTCGACGGTGCGCTGCGGCACGGTGTAGTACTCGGTGTGGATGACGTGCTGCTGAGGGTCGTCCTCATCCACGATGCGGAAGGTGTCCAGGCCCACTTCCAGCTCCACGGTTTCCCAGCGCACGCCCCGGTCGCGCAGGCGCTCGATGAGGGCGGGCGTGAAGTGCAGGCCGGCCGTGGGCGCGGCGGCCGAGCTTTCGCGGCGCGAGTACACGGTCTGGTACAGCTCCTCGTCGCCGGCGTAGTTCTTGATGTAGGGCGGAAGCGGCGTGTGGCCCACCGCGTGCAGCGCTTCGTCGAGGGAGGGCAGCGTCGTGGTCAGGCGCGCGATGCGCTCGCCCTTCTGCGCGCCGTCGGCCCAGTCGACGATTTCCGCGGACAGCGCCACGTCGCCCTGCGCGTCGGCGAAGTCCACCACGGCGCCCGTGCCCGGCTTCAGGCGCTTGCCCGGACGCACCAGCACCTCCCACAGTGCGCTTCGGTTCGTGCGCGGCTCGCGGTCGTGCACCTCGCGCAGCAGGAACACCTCGGCCGCTCCTCCCGTGCCGCGCTTCGCGCCCAGCAGGCGCGCGGGCATGACGCGCGTCTCGTTGACGACGAGCAGGTCGTTCGGACGCAGGTAGTCGACGATGTCGCGGAAGATGCGGTCCTCCAGCTCGCCGGTGACTCGATCCATGACCAGCAGGCGGCAGCCGTCGCGCTCGGCGGCGGGCTCCTGCGCGATCAGCTCGGGGGGCAGTTCGTAATCGAAATCAGAGGTCTTCATGCGTGCGTCCTTCGTGCGTTGCGGTATAGGCGTGCGAACCACTTATTATAGACCTTGATACAAGCCGACGGACGCTTATCCGTCCCACTCCATCTCGTACCAGCATTCGAGGGACAGCCCCGGCACGCGCTTGAATTCGTCCACATTGTTCGTGACGAGCACCGCGTTGTTCGCCAGCGCCGTGGCGGCGATGATGAGGTCGTTCGGCCCGATCTTCTTACCCGTCATCTCGAGTTCGCCGCGTATGCGCGCATAGGTATGCGCGCATTTCGAATCGAACGGCACCACTTCGAACGGCAGCGTGAATTCGTCGACGAGCCACCGGGCTTTTTCCGGCTGCTTGCTTTTTTCGATGCCGAGCCTCAGTTCGCCTTCCACGATGGCGGGAATCTTGAAGAGCTTCGGGCTGCTGTTGCGCATCATGTCGTAGGCGTAGGGAAGTTCTCCGCGCATGAAGTCGATGCAGATATTGGAGTCGAGAAGATACACGGCGTTCACCTACAGCGTTTTTCGAGGCGCGTCGAATTCCCAGGGAATCTCCGGCGGTTCGACGAACGTGTCGTCATCGCAGACGCCGTACAGGTCGAAGAACCCATGCGGCCACAGGCCGTTCGTATCGCGGTCGCGCAGCACGCCCGCCACGAACTTCGAGAGCGTCTTCCCCTCGCGTGCGGCATCTTGGCGCAAGCCTTCCATCATAGGTTCGTCCATGTACAGGGAAAGTTGAGGCATGGCGCGCTCCCTTCTTGACGTGCGCGGCAAATATACTTGTAAGTATACTTGCTAGATGCGCTGCACGCAAGGCGCTACGGGCGCGTGTTGTGGCGCTGAGCCGACCTTGCCGAACCGCCTGCGCCGGCGTGCGGAACCTACTTTCCGTCGCGCTCTTGCTCGCGCAGCGCCTTCAGCACGGCGCGCTTGCGGGCCTGCTTGGCGTCGTAAGCGGCGCGCTCGGCCTTCTTCGCGGCGCGTGCGGTTTCGGCGGCGGCGCGCTCCTCGGCGTGGGCTGCCGCTTCCGCCTCGCGGGCGGCGGCTCGCTGCGCCTTGCGTTCGGCGCGCTCGGTGGCGGCTTCGACGTCCGAGAAGCGGCAGCCGCAGTAGTTCTGCCGGTACATGCCCATCTCGCGGCTGCGGTGCGTGGCCTCGTCGTAGAAGGGGCGGTAGTCTTCGAACAGCGGCTGCACGCCCGCGGCCGAGGCGGCGCGTTCCAGCTCCTCGCGGATGACGTCGGTATATTGGTAGGGGCTCACCGACAGCGTGGTGCCCAGTGCGTCGAACCCCTGCTCGGCTGCCAGCGCGGAGGCCTCTTCGAAGCGCAGGCGGTAGCACGCCCGGCAGCGCGCCTTGCGGCGGGCGGGATCGCCCTCGGCGGCGCCCACGCGTCCGGCGCAGGCTTCCCAGGCGGCGGGGTCGTAGGCACCTTCCAGCACGTCCAGCTGCTCGCCGGCGGCCCAGGCGCGCAGTGTGGACAGGCGGTGCGCGTACTCGTCGGCGGGCGCGATGTTCGAGTTCATATAGGCTATGGTCAGGTCGTGCCCGGCGGCGCGCAGCAGGCGCACCGGTTCCAACGAGCACGGTCCGCAGCAGGCATGAAGCAGTATTTTCATCGGGTTTGCACGCTCCTTCGCAACGTGACGTATACTACCATGCCTGAGCAACCAATTCACCCGACCAAAGGATCGACGCATGGCATCTCGCACGTATCGCGCAATCTTCTTCGACTTGGACGGCACGCTGCTGCCCATGGAGCTGGACGAGTTCCTGGGCGCCTATTTCGAGGCCATCGCCGGCTTCGTCGCCCGGCAGGGACTGGACGCGAAGGCGTTCTCGGCCGGGCTCAAGGCGGGCATCGGCGCCATGGCGTCGCACGACGACGGCCGCACGAACCACGAGGCGTACTGGGAGGCGTTCTTCCGGCATGCCGATGCCGACGCGGTCGCGTGGGAGGAGCTGCTGACCGAGTTCTATGAGCACGAGTTCGGCGCTATCGGTGAGGGCTTCCAGCCCAACCCCGCGGCCGCGCGCGCCATCGAGACGCTGGCGGCGAAAGGCTACCCGCTGGTGCTGGCCACCATGCCCATGTTCCCGCGCCGCGCCGTGGAGTGGCGCCTGGCCTGGGCCGGGGTGGATGCGTCGAAGTTCGCGCGCATCACGTCGTTCGAGAACTCCACCAGCGTGAAGCCGAAGCTGGCCTACTACGCCGAGAACGTGGCGGCGTGCAGCCTTTCCGGCGACGACGTGCTCATGGTGGGCAACAACACAGTGGAGGACCTGGCCATCCAAGGGCTGGGCGCCGACGCATTCCTCGTGACCGACCATCTGCTCGATCCGACCGAGGGCTTCGATCTGGGCTCCGTGAAGCGCGGCACCATGGAGGAGTTCGCGGCCTGGGCCGAGTCGCTGCCCCCGTGCGCCGACCCCGCGCAGGGCGTCGAAGCCGGCATCGTGGCGGCCGCTGCGCGCGAGGCGGCGCTGTCCTTCGCGAAGGAGGGCTAGCCATGGCGCTGTTCGACTGCAAGATCCAAGCGACCAGCGGCCATGCCCGCGCGCTGTCCTACGAGACCGCGCACGGAACGTTTCAAACGCCCATGTTCATGCCGGTGGGTACCAGCGCCACGGTGAAGGGTGTCACCGCGGGCCAGCTGCGCGACCTGGACAGCCAGGTGGTGCTGGCCAACACGTACCATCTGTCGCTTCGCCCCGGCGCCGACGTGGTGGCCGAGGCCGGCGGCGTGCACCGCTTCATGAACTACGACGGCCCCATGCTCACCGACTCGGGCGGCTTCCAGGTGTTCAGCCTGGCCGACACGCTCAAGCTGGACGACGAGGGCCTCACGTTCCGCTCCATCTACGACGGCACGAAGGTGCGTTGGACGCCCGAGAGCAACATGGCCATCCAGGAGCAGCTGGGCGCCGACATCGCCATGCAGCTGGACCAGTGCACGCCGTACCCGTCCGAGAAGGCGTTCGTGGCGAAGGCCGTGGACCTGTCGGCCAACTGGGCGCGCCGCTGCCTGGCCGCGCACAAGCGTCCCGACCAGACGCTGTTCGGCATCGTGCAGGGCGGCATGGAGCTGGATCTGAGGCTTGAGTCCATCCGCCGCCTGCGCGAGATCGAGGACGAGAGCGCAGCCGCAGGCGGCGGATGGACTCAAGCCTCAGATCCAGCTC
>NZ_DBFEGU010000008.1:0-1661 GCF_048329335.1 Eggerthella sp.
GCACAAGCGCGCCACGCTGCAGTTCTACGACGCCGAGGCGCACACGTTCCTGAACGGCCGCCAGGTGACGGGCCGCTGCCCCGTGCAGGGCTGCAAGTCCGAGCACGCCTACGCCGACGAGTGCGACCTGGGGCACAGCTACGCCCCCGAGGACCTCATCGCGCCGAAGTCGTCGCTGACGGGCACGACTCCCGAGATGCGCCCGGTGGAGAACTGGTACTTCGATTTGCCCGCGTTCGCCGACTTCCTGCGCGGCCACGTGGCGGCGCTCGAGGCCGACCCCGAGGTGCGCGCCATCGTGCCGCAGACCGTCAAGGAGTTCCTCAGCGCCCCCGTCGTCTACATCAAGAACGACGCCCGCGAGGCCTACGACGCCGTGGCGGGCGAGCTGCCGGCCCATCAGCTGCGCGAGGCCGAGAAGGGCAAGCAGAGCTTCGAGATCGAGTTCGCCTCCATCGACGACCGCGACGCGGCGCGCGAGGTGCTGGGGCGGGCGGGCATCCGCTTCCGCACGGGCAAGGCGCTCGTGCCGTTCCGCATCACGGGCAACATCGAGTGGGGCGTGAAGGCGCCGGTCATCGACGGGCTGGAAGGCCTCACGGTGTGGTGCTGGCCCGAGAGCCTGTGGGCGCCCATGTCGTTCACCATGGCCGTCAACGACAAGATGGGCCTGCCGCGCGGCAGCTGGCGCGATTTCTGGTGCTCGGAGGACGCCGAGGTGTACCAGTTCATCGGCCAGGACAACCTGTACTTCTACGGGGTTGCGCAGCCCGCGCTCATCGAGGCGCTGCGCCCTGACGACATCCTGACGCCCGGCGTGACCGAGCATCCCATCCGCCAGACCACCCTCGTGGCGAACCATCACATCCTGTTCGGCGACAAGAAGGCCTCGTCGTCGGGCTCGGTGAAGCCGCCCACGGCCGACGAGCTGCTGGACTACTACACCGTCGAGCAGCTGCGCGCGCACTTCCTGGCGCTCGGCCTCGACCAGAAGTCGGTGGGCTTCAAGCCCAAGCCGTTTTTGGCCACCCCCGAGGAGCTTGCGGACACGCGCGTGGCCGACCCGGTGCTGAAAGAGGGCGCGCTGCTGACGAACGTGTTCAACCGCTTGGCCCGCAGCTGCTTCTACGAGGCGCAGAAGAACTTCGAGGGCTATATGCCGCTGGGCGATGCGTCCGAGGACGTGGTAGCGAAGGTGCACGAGGTGCTGCGCGCCTACGACGAGACGATGCACCGCGTGGAACTGCACACCATCATGTCCATCATGGACGAGTTCATCCGCTGGGCGAACAAGCGCTGGTCGGACGGTATCCGCGAGGTCGAGAACACGGGCGACGACGAGCTGCGCCGCCAGGTGCTCGTGGACTCGTTCTTCCTGCTGCGCATGGCGACGCTGCTCATGCACCCCGTGGTGCCGGCGGGCGCCGAGAAGATCTGCGACTACCTCAGCTTCGAGTTCGACGACTTCTTCAGCTGGAACTACGACTTCGAGAACATGGACGAGCTGTGCAGCGCCGGCGAGATCACTGAAGCCCGCCACCGCATCCGCGAGCTGCCCCCGCGCTTCGACTTCTTCGCGAAGCACCCGAGCCAGTACAAGTAACGTCCCGACAGGGGGCGGGCCTTCAACGGGGATGTTTTCGGGATGAAGAGCGCCC
Organism: Eggerthella sp.; assembly: GCF_048329335.1. Classification (NCBI taxonomy): domain Bacteria; kingdom Bacillati; phylum Actinomycetota; class Coriobacteriia; order Eggerthellales; family Eggerthellaceae; genus Eggerthella; species Eggerthella sp. The sequence continues at coordinate 1,659 of NZ_DBFEGU010000008.1, forward strand.
GTC
>NZ_DBFEGU010000009.1:0-1716 GCF_048329335.1 Eggerthella sp.
TCTCGGTGTTGCGCGTCGACGTCGAAGAGGGGCTTGTGCTGGGTGACGAGATGCACGTGAACCAGGTGCTCATCAACCTGCTTGGCAACGCCGTCAAGTACACCGAGCCGAGCGGGACGGTAAGCCTTGCCGTCGAGGAGCTGAGGGGCGACGAGCGCGTGGAATATGCCGCCCAGCACGGTCTTTCGCTTGAGCCGACCAGCCATGACGGCTTCGATATGTGTATTCGCCTGATCCGCTTCATCGTGGAAGATGACGGCATAGGCATGTCGAAAGAGTTCATGTCGCGTTTGTTCGACCCGTTCGAGCGCGAGGAGGTGCCTACGCGCTTATCGGTGGAGGGGACTGGTCTGGGCTTGTCCATCGTTAAGAACCTCGCCGACCTCATGGGCGGTACCGTACAGGTGCAAAGCGAGCGAGGGCGCGGATCGCGTTTCACGTTGGTGCTGCCGTTCGAAGCTTGCGAAGGGGATGCGTGCAAACTGCAGTTGGAGGAGTCCATCGAGGCCGAGCGCTCGGATGCTGCGGTTTCGGCGGTGTCATGCTCCTGGCAGCATGTGCACGTGCTGCTTGCGGAAGACAACGAGATCATCGGCGAGATAGCGGAGGAGATCATCGCTTCGACGGGCGCCACGGTCGAGCGCGCCTGGAACGGCCTGGATGTGCTCGATCTGCTTGAAGGCGCGCCCGAAGGGCGCTTCGACCTCGTGTTCATGGATATCCAGATGCCCGGCATGGACGGCCTCGAGGCGGCGCGACTCGTTGTCGAACGCTACCGGGAAGCAGGTCGCGCACGGCCGCCTATCATCGCCACCACGGCGAACGCCTACGAGGAGGATCGCCGCCGCGCGCTCGACGCCGGGATGGACGGATTCGCCGTGAAGCCCATCGGGAAAAGCGAGGTGTGCCACCTGTTTGCGACGTTCGTCGACGCTAAGATCGACGAATAGATGGCTCTTCTCGATGATATGAGAGCAACGCGCGCCGGTCTGGTATGATGCGGACAACGCAAGCTGCCGGATGCCCGTGCATCCCGACCTGGGAAAGGAGCACTTTCCGTGTTCGCTCGACTGTTGCGCATCGTCCCGATGCTTATCGTGTTGGCCGTGGTGGCGGCAATCGTATACATCGTGGCCGCATGGCGCTATTCCCCGAACCGAGCGAAAGAGCTGCTCATCAGGATATTCACGGCTATCACGGGCGCCGTTTCGGCGTTCTTCCTGCTGGTGTGCGCCTACGCGTGGCTCGAGCGCAACGGAGCCGTGTTCGATCTGTCGTTCAGCTTTTTGTTGACGGCTCTTATCGGGCTTGCGGCGACGCGGATATGCCGCGCGGTGTTTTTGCGCCACAACCCCGCGTACCGCATCAAGGCCGCGAAGACGACGACTCCGGGTTCCCGTGTCAGGCGTTGGCGGAAGAAATAGGAAAACCCTCTTACGAGGGTTTGAAATGCGGTGGCGGAGAGCTGGGGATTCGAACCCCAGACACCCTTTTGGGGTGTACTCGCTTAGCAGGCGAGCACCTTCGGCCTCTCGGTCAGCTCTCCGCGGTATAATAGGTGCGGTTTGCTATGATACCGTGACCACCTCCAAGTTGCAAGGAGCATGATCATGCAAAACATGAGCGGTTCGCAACTCCGCGAATCCTTCGCTTTTTCCCGACGAAACGCCGTGTTGTTTTGCGCGGCGCTCCTGGCGCTCGCATGCGCGCTTGTGG
>NZ_DBFEGU010000010.1:0-2576 GCF_048329335.1 Eggerthella sp.
ATCCTCGACGACGTGACCCTGTCGTTCTACCCCGGCGCGAAAATCGGCGTCGTGGGGCCCAACGGCATGGGCAAGTCGACGCTGCTCAAGATTATGGCGGGCCTCGAAGAGGTGTCCAACGGCGACGCGCGCCTCACGCCCGGCTACACGGTGGGCATCCTGCAGCAGGAGCCGCCTCTGGACGACGACAAGACCGTCATCGAGAACATCGAGATGGCGTTCGGCGAGGTGAAGGCCAAGATCGACCGCTTCAACAAGATCGGCGAGGAGATGGCCGAGCCCGACGCCGACTTCGACGCGCTCATGGCCGAGATGGGCGAGCTGCAAGACGCCATCGACGCGGCGAACGGGTGGGACCTCGACAGCCAGCTGTCGCAGGCCATGGACGCGCTGCAGTGCCCCGACCCCGACATGCCGGTGAACGTGCTGTCCGGCGGCGAGCGCCGTCGCGTGGCGCTGTGCAAGCTGCTGCTGGAGGCACCCGACCTGCTGCTGCTCGACGAGCCCACCAACCACCTGGACGCCGAGTCGGTGCTGTGGCTGGAGCAGTTCCTGCGCACCTACCCCGGCGCGGTGCTGGCCGTCACGCACGACCGCTACTTCCTGGACAACGTGGCCGAGTGGATCTGCGAGGTGGACCGCGGCAGCCTCTTCCCGTACAAGGGCAACTACTCCACCTACCTCGAGACGAAGGCCGCGCGCCTGGAGGGCCAGGGCCAGCGCGAGGAGAAGCTGGCGAAGCGCCTGCGCTCGGAACTGGAGTGGGTGCGATCCAGCCCCAAAGCGCGCCAGGCCAAGAGCAAAGCCCGCATCGAGCGCTACGAGCAGATGGCGGCCGAGGCGCGCTCGTTCGAGAAGACCAGCGTGTCGGACATCACCATCCCCGTGCCGCCGCGCCTGGGCGCGAAGGTCATCGAGGCCAAGCACATCAGGAAGGCGTTCGGCGACCGCGTGCTTATCGACGATTTGTCGTTCACGCTGCCCCAGGGCGGCATCGTGGGCGTGATCGGCCCGAACGGCGTGGGCAAGTCCACGCTGTTCAAGGCCATCGTGGGCTTGGAGCCCCTGTCGGGCGGCGAGCTTGAGATCGGCGAGTCGGTGAGCATCTCCTACGTCGACCAGAACCGCGAGGGCATCGACCCGAACAAGAAGCTGTGGGAGGTCGTCTCCGACGGTCTGGACTACATGAAGGTGGGCGACACCGAGATTCCCAGTCGCGCCTACGTGGCCAGCTTCGGCTTCAAGGGACCCGACCAGCAGAAGCCGGCCGGCGTGCTGTCGGGCGGCGAGCGCAACCGCCTGAACCTGGCGCTGACGCTCAAGCAGGGCGGCAACCTCCTGCTGCTCGACGAGCCTACGAACGACCTCGACGTCGAGACGCTGGAAAGCCTGGAGGAGGCGCTGCTGGCATTTCCCGGCTGCGTCGTGGTGACCAGCCATGACCGCTGGTTCCTCGACCGCATCGCCACGCACATCCTGGCGTGGGAGGGCACCGACGAGAACCCGGGCAACTGGCACTGGTTCGAGGGCAACTTCGACGACTACCAGAAGAACCGCGTCGAGCGCCTGGGCGAGGAGGCCGCGCGTCCGCACCGCATCCACCGCAAGCTCACCCGCGACTAGCAGATACGCGACATGCATTCGAGGCCCCGGAGCTGAACGGCATCGGGGCCTCGCCGCGTTCAGGCGAACTTGACGGCGCAGAGGACGACGAACCCGATGACGACGACAGCTGCCAAAAGGTTCATCGCGCGCAGCGGGAGCTTCCCGAGGGCTTTCTGGCACAGCGGGTAGACGATCCATGTGTACAGCATGGCCATGGCCGCCAGTGCGAGGTCGTTTACGAGCCATGCCTGGCCGAGGATGTTGAACGGCAGCTGCGAGTTGTCCCACAACGGGTATTCGCCGGCGGCGTTCGGCTGGTTCAGCATGAACCCCATGGCCAGTTCCATGAGCATGCACATGACCACGGTGGCGGCGAAGAACTGGATCCCGGCGCTGACGAGGGTGGCGCGCCGGGCGACCAGCGCCGTCTTGAGCGGCATCAGCACGAGCGCGCAGACGACGACGCCCACGCCGTACACGAGAAACGGGTACATCGGGTCGTCCCACACAAGCGAATCGGCATCGACGATGCCGAATACGTTCATGAACGAGCAGTAGACGATCTCCATCCAGTGTCCCACCACGCTGAACACGCAGAAGTACACGGCCAGGTTCCGCCAGAACGCGAAGGAGCCGGGCTCGTAGCCGTACCGCTCGTCTTCTTTGGAGAGAATGGGCATGGACGCTGGGTCGTTCTAGCCGGCCGCTTCAGAATCGTAGCTGTACGAGAGCTCGATCGAGGTTGCGTCCGAGGAGCCGGCATCGTCGGCGTCGTCGAGGTCGGGAAGCGCCACGTTCACGTAGTACAGGAAGATCAGGATGCAGAAGCCGACGGTCACGGCTATGAAGGCGATGTTCATGCCGTCCCGGGGGACCTTGCTCAGCAGCTGCTCGAGCGCCGGGTAGATCACCCATGTCATGAGCGTGGCCACCACGCCGAAGGCGATGGCGTTCTGCAGGCACACCTGGCC
>NZ_DBFEGU010000011.1:0-1812 GCF_048329335.1 Eggerthella sp.
CCGCCGGATGCGGCGAGGCGGGACGGGACGGCGGCGCCTAGATAATCGCGTCCCCGTGGGGCTTCATGACGATGGCCAAAAACGTGCACGGCTCGCCGCCGGTGGCGATCATGCCGTGGCCGCGGCCGGAATCGTACATGAGCAGATCGCCCGCCTCGAGCTCCTCGATATGGTCCTCGTAGGCGAAGCGCATGCGACCCGAGATGATGTAGTCGAGTTCCTGGCCCTTGTGGTAGGACAGGTGGATGGGCGCGTCCTGCTCTTCCTCGAGGTACGGCGCCGTCACCAGGAAGGGCTCGGCCAGCTTGTTCTTGAAATGGGGGGCCTTGTGCAGGTACTCGAAGCCCGCGCGGCGCTTGATGGACAGGCCTTCCGCGGCGCGCGTCAGCGAATAGCCCGACAGATGCGGATCCTCGCCGGTCAGAAGCTCGATGACGTCGACGCCCAGGCGCTGCGCGCACTTGTAGAGGAACGTGAACGACAGGTCGTGCTGCCCCGATTCCTGCGCGGCGTACTCGGCTGTCGAGCGTCCCGTCGCGTCGGCCATCTCCTGCATGGTGATGTCGAGGTCTTCGCGCAGGGCCCGAATTCGCCCAGCCACCTCTTCGATGTTCGGCTCCATGCTCGCTTGACCTCCTTCTGGTATGTCGTCGGAATAAAAGTCTATCTATTGTATAGCAAACCGCTTCGATTCAGGGGAAGACGAAACCATTTGGAAACAAAAAAGCGGCCCGCGGGTGACGACGACCCAGTTGTCATCCTGAACGGAGCAGCGACGCTGCGTAGTCGAAGGACCCCGCGCGGCGATAGCCGGAAGCGCCCCGACTGACGCCGTGCGGGATCCTTCGACTCCGGCCTTCGGCTTGCGCTCAGGATGACAATCTCTTAGGCGGGGACGCCCTCGCCGAACAGGAGCTCGCGCTCCGGGCCGGTCAGCGCGGCGCGCGCCTGGTCGCGCAGGTTGTTCATGCCGCTGAGGAACTGGCGGTACATGACCACGGTCAGGTAGCGCCCGATGGGCGTCAGCGTCAGCTCGTCGGCGTTGTCGGTTTCGAACGCCCTGCTCAAGCGCATGAACGCCAGCTCCATGGGAAGGCCCGTCTCGATGCTGCAGCCGAAGTCGCGCTCGAAGGCGCGCTTGTCCAGGCGCAGCTTGTACAGATCGAGCAGGAAGCGGTAGCGCATGAGGTCGCGCTTGCTCATCTCGGTCTTGCCCATGATGGACATGCGCCCGCTCTCGATGGCCGCGTTGTAGTCTTTGATGCTGAAGTTGTTCACGTACAAACAGCCGTTCAGATGCGTGATGGAGCCGCTGCCGATGGCCGGGTACTCGTCGTAGTTCACCTGGTACTCGTCGATCTGAGGCGCGTCGGCCGGCTTGCCTTCCTTGTCGGGGCGCGTGAACGTCCACAGCGTGGTGCGGTCGAACAGCGGGTCGTCGCCGCCGGCCAGCACGCCGTCGAGGATCTGGTAGTAACGGTACTCGCGGTCGTAGTCCATCGCGCCTAACGTAGCGGCCATTTTGCGCGTAGTGGCCGACGACACGTACAGCGGCGAGAACGTGGTCTGGCGGCAACCGGACAGCGCGATCTTCTCGAGGTCGGCCATGAGAACGTCCTCAGTCTGCGAGGGGAAATTGAAGATCATGTCAACGTTCAGCGAGTCGAAGTACGGCTCCGCCTCGGCGATGCGCTCCAGGATGACGTCGCCGCTGCCGTACTTCTCGTAGCGGTCCATCTGCTTGAGCAGATCGTCGTCGAAGCTCTGCACGCCCACGCTCAGACGCTGCACGCGGCCCTGCAGCTTGTCCAG
>NZ_DBFEGU010000012.1:0-1067 GCF_048329335.1 Eggerthella sp.
CCGCAGTACGCCCATGCTGGTAAAGGCGACATACTGTCCGGGGCGCGCCGCGCACACCGCGTCGATCCGCGCGTTGATGTCGGCGCCGCCCGCATCCGCGTTGGCTTTGGTAAATACGGCGGCCAGCCCGCAGCGCTCCAGCGCGGCGCACAATGCGTCGAACTGCGCCGCCGGGGACGCGCCGCCCGCTGTTTCGGGGTGGTAGGTCACCAGCGCATACGGGCGATCCAGCCCGAAGCCGATGCTTTCGGCCAGCGCCGCGCGGGACAAAAGCGGCAGGCTGCGCAGGTTCTCGTCCCCCAGGCCGCCCACATTCTCCACCGCGGCCGGGTCCTCCCCCATGCGGATGAGCCTCCGGGCGTAAACTTCACAGGACGGAAAGTGCAGGGACGCCATCTTCGTCAGGCAGTGGCGGAACCAGTCGTCCGCCGCACCCGCCGTCACGTCACCGCCGCTGATGTGCGCCAGCGGGATCTCCAGCAGCGCGGCCGCCGCGCCCGCGGCAAATATCTCATACCGGTCCCCCAGCACAAGCACCGCGTCGGGACGGTTTTGGCTGAAATAATCGGTAAAGCGCTCCATCGTATAGCTGACGGTGCGCGCAGTAGCCAGCGGAGAGCCGGTGCCGAACTTCAGGATGGGGATGCGCGCCGCGATGGGCATGCCGTCGGCTTCGATCTCGCTGACGGTGTTGCCGAACTCCGGCGCAAGATGCGCGCCCGTCACCACAAGGCGCGGCTCGATGACGTCGCTTTGCAGCAGCTTTTGCAGCACAGGCCGAAGAAGGCCGTATTCGGCGCGCGTGCCGGTGACGACGCACAGGCTTTTTTTCGTCATCTGAATCCCTCCCGGTTTATGAAATAAAAGCTTCCGCGCCTCGTCGGCGGAGTCCTCTCTTTTCGCTCACAGCTCGATCTTCTCGTCCTCGCTGAACGCGCGTTTGGCCGTTTGGCCCAGAACCTCGTGCCAGCGCATGGGCGAAACGCCGTCTCCCGGACGCTTGGTGGTGAGGTTTTCCTCCGTGAACGCCTCACCCGCGGCAATGGCGCGCCGGGCCACGATGCTCT
>NZ_DBFEGU010000013.1:0-4806 GCF_048329335.1 Eggerthella sp.
ATCTCGGAGACGGACGACCCTCGCGCGAACATCGTAACAGCTTCCCCGCGCTCGCGCTCGCCGTCGGGACGGGACCGGCCGTCGAGCCCGTCGAGGCGCCCCAGCCTGGAGGCCCACAGGCGGACGGGGGCGGCGCTCGCGATCCCGAGGCGCCCGGCGACGAAGCGCGGCTCCATGCCGCCCGCGAGGAGCCGCATCGCCTCCCGCTTCGTCCCGAGGGGGTAGGGCTCCCATGCCCGGCGGCCCTCGCACCTGCCCGGCACCGCGAGCGCGGGCGGGCGCAGGAGGCCGGCCCCCTCCTCGCGCGCGAAGGCCGAGAGCGTCGCCGCGCACGGGAACCCCTCGAGGCTCGAGCACGCCGCGCGCATCGACATGCCGCTCGCGTGGAACCTGCTCAGGACCTCCTCCTTGTATTCTTTGCCGTAAGCCATTCACGGACCTCTTTCCTCATCGAAATTCAGTCCAGAAAAACGTCCGGGGTCCCTTTTGGCACGCCGGACCCGTCCGGAAACCGCCGAACCGAGGTCGAATGCCGCATTCCCAAGGCTCGATGAAACGCGACCTGGGGTTTTGCTGCAAAGTTTCAACGAGCAAAATGCCGAAGAGCACCGAGGGGTGCCAAAAGCTCGTTTTTGCTGCACATGGAACCACGGAAACATGCGCGCCGGTCGACGTGCCGCGCGCTACCGTAACGGCGCCGAGCGCGCGATCGGCGTCTCCCGCCCGGGTTCTCGCGACCGATGCCGTCGCGCCTCGGCTTCGATGGAGAACCGCACAAATGTTTCACGTGAGACACTCGCGCGCTTCGGCTGAGCGGGAAGGCTCCGCGACCAGGCCCTTCCCCATCTCGGAGCGTCCCCGCAGCCCCGGCAGCTCATCGGCAGCCGTCGCAGCAGCACAGCCCCGGCAGCCGTCGCAGCTCGGCGACCGTCGCAACCGCGCAGCCCCGGAAGCTCATCGGCAGCCGTCGCAGCCGTCGCAGCCGCGCAGCCCCTTCCCCGCCATCCTTCCCGCGGAATCTCCAAATACCCGTTGACGCCTTATACTATGTGTCATATAGTATAAGGCGAAAGGAGGTATGCGATGGATGCACAATTGAAACGAGGTTTCCTCGATGTTTGCGTGCTCGCATCGATCAACCGCCAGGACTCGTACGGGTACCAGATCGTCAAAGACGTGCCTTCGAGTTTGCATTTGACCGAATCGACGCTGTACCCCCTGCTCAAACGCTTGGAATCAGCGGGGCTGCTGACGGTTTACGCCATCGAGCACAACGGGCGCCTGCGCAAGTACTATCGCATCACGCCGGCCGGGGTCACGTACCTCGACGAGTTCTTGAAGGATTGGGACGACGTATTGGACGTCTACGAGTATGTGAAACGAGGTGCCAACCGATGAACAAGACCGAGTTTTTGGATGCGCTCAGGCATGCGCTCGGCAAGCTGCCCTCCTACGAGGTGGAACAATCGATCGCGTTCTACGCCGAGATGATCGACGACCGCATCGAGGACGGGATGAGCGAGCAGGAAGCCGTGGCCGCGCTGGGATCGGTGCACGCCATCGCAGCTCAGATCGTCGCCGAGACGCCGCCCATTCCCAAGGCCATCGCGAAGGCGAACACCGGCAGCCGCACGCTCAACATCGTGCTGCTTGCCATCCTCTCCCCCATCTGGGTGACGCTGGCGCTGGCGTTCGCCTGCATGGTGTTGGCCATCTACCTGGCCATTTGGTCGGTCGTCGTGGCGCTGTGGGCCGTCGTGGCCATGCTGCTTCTATGCGCGCCCATCGGCGTGTTCGGCCTGGCCTGGTGCGCGGCCACGGGGTTTCCGCTCTCGGGCATCTGGGTCTTCGGCTGCGGCCTGGCCGGTGCAGGCCTGGGATTGTTCTCTTGGTTCGGCGTGCTGGCCGCCAGCAAGGGGCTCGTCAACCTCACGCATTCGTTCGCCCGCTGGGTAAAGGGGCTGTTCATCAAGCTGAAGCGCAACGATGCCAGCCCGATCGCGCCGGAAGGAGCAGCTCATGTCTAGCGGCAAAAAGACGTTGCTCGTCATAGCAACCATCCTCGTCATCGGCGGAGGCGCCATATCGTTCGGCGCGTTCGCGGCGGCCGGGTTCAACTTCGAGAACCTCTCGACCGAATCCCGCAATTGGACGTCCTCCACGAAGACGTTCGCCCCCGAGGCGGAAAGCCCCCACACCGCCATCGTCCTGCGCGACATGGGCGAGGACGTGCGCATCGAGCCGACCGACGGCGACGCCATCGAGGTGACGTACTGGACGAACGAGCGCAAGAGCTTCGACGTGGGCGACAACGGCGGCACCGTCACCGTCGAAGGCTCGCGCGAGCCGGCCATCGGCATCATGATGATCGGATCGTTCGAGGACCACTCTACCGTTCTGAAGGTGCCGCGCAGCTACACGGGCACGCTCGACATCGACCTCATGGGCGGCAATGTGGATGCCGCAGATCTGGACAGGTTGGGCTCAGTGACGGCGAAAACCGCGAGCGGCAACATCTCGCTCTCCCGCCTCGCCGCGGACGATATCGTGACGAACGCCGCCAGCGGCAACGTGCAGGTGCAGCGCGTCCAGTGCGCATACCTGAGCGCAACCACGATGAGCGGCAACATCGAATTCTCCGACGTCGAGGCGACCGAGATCGTGAAGCTGGACACGACGAGCGGCGGACAGCTGCTTCGAGGCGTGAGCACGGCGACCCTCGACGCCCGCATGGGTAGCGGCGACATCCTGGCGGCGGGCGTGGCAGCCACCGACGCGAAGTTCGATGCCGCGAGCGGCAGCGTGAACGCCTCGTTCTCCGGTTCGGACGGCGAATACGCCATCGAGGCCTCTTCGGTCAGCGGAGACGTGCACTCGCCGGCCGGCAGCGCCACAGCGTCGAGGCATGTGAGCGCTCGCACCATGAGCGGGGACGTGACGCTCACGTTTTCCGGCGGCGGCGCGAGCGTCAGCAACGGCAACGGCGCCCGCAGCGACTCCGGCGCGCCGACCGCACCGGAAGCCCCCGAAGCGCCCGAGGCCCCGAAGCTCTAAATCGCCCTTCCTCCTGCGCAAACGCGCAACGAAGGCCCGCGGCGTTGCCGCGGGCCTTCTGCATGCCAAAGTCGTTACGCCTCGTCAGCAGCCATGTCGAACATAATGTAGTGCGACGGCGTCTTCGCGCGAACAGACACCTCGCGCGTGGCGGTGATCTCGGCCGCGTCGCCCGCGTCCAGCTCGTTGCCGTTCACCATGCCTTCGCCCTCGATCTGGATGAGGTAGGCTTGCCGCGCCGGGTCGAGGTCGTAGTACAGCGTCTCGTCCGAGCCGATGACGCCTACGAGCACCTTCATATCCTGATGGATCCGGATAGGCGCGAAACCCTCCTCGCCCGAGGCGACGGGCATCCACTTCCCCACGCGGTCCTCCCAGTCGAAGCGGTGGTCGCCATAGTTCGGCTCCGCGTTCTTCTCGTCAGGCAAGATCCATATCTGCAGGAAACGCAGCGGTTCGTTCGTATCGTTGTACTCGCTGTGCATGATGCCGCTTCCTGCGCTCATGTACTGCACGTCGCCCCGCTCGAGGCGGCTCCCGTTGCCCAGGTTGTCGCGGTGCGTGAGCTGGCCGTCCACGACGTAGCTGATGATCTCCATGTTGTCGTGGGGATGCATGCCGAACCCGCCGTGCGGGTCGAACCGGTCGTCGTTGACCACGCGCAGCGCGCCGAACTTGATGTTATCGGGTTTGTAGTACTCGGCGAACGAGAAATGGAACAGGCTGTGCAGCCATCCTCGGTCGCTTCTGCCCATGTTCTCGTGCTTGATGACCTTGATCATGGCCCATCGCTCCTTCTTGTTGTTTGATGAAGCGATGATAGCGCGCCCCCGCGCGCCACGCGTGGCGGTTGCATGTCGCTCGCGTAACGAGATGATGAGGAGCGAGCTTAGAGGGCAAGCGAGGGCGGGGCGGATTTTCGCACGGGTCGGAAGCGGCGAGGCGGATCATCGCCCGTTTGCAAGCCCCTGCTCGAACTCGGCTATCTCGGACAGGAAGGCTTCGCCGTAACGGGCGAGCTTCGTAGCGCCCACGCCGCTGACCTCAAGGAACTCCTCGTCGGTTGCAGGCCTTTTCGCGCACATATCGCGCAGAGCCGCATCGGAGAACACGATGTAGGGAGGCTTGCCCGCTTCGTCGGCCAGGCGCTTGCGCAGCGTGCGCAGACGCTCGAACAGCTCGGGGTCGGCATCGTTCGCGGGCGCTCCCGACGAGCCGAACACGTGCGAACCGCCTGCAGCCGAACGCGTGCGCTCGGGCTTTCGCAGAACGCGCTTCATCGACAAGCTGAAACCCTCTTCGGCAGCCTCGCGGGCACGCGGCCCCAGACCCACCACCGGGTACGTCCCCTCGGTAATCAGCAGGTAGCCGCCTGCAGCCAGCAGCTCGATCACTTCTTTCACCTGTGCAGCCGGAGCGTTCACCGTGTCGTAGCACGCGGCCTCGTCCAGATGCATGTCCAGCAGCTTCGCGTTCTGCGAGCCGCGCAGCACATCCACCACCATGCCCTTGCCGAAGCGACCCCGCAGCTCCTGCACGCAACGCATGACGGCGAGCGCGGTGTCGGTGACGTCCATCGACTCGAACTCTCCCGCGCAGTTCGAGCAGTTGCCGCAGGAAAAACCTCTGTCGCCGGTCGTTCGCAACGTCAGCGAGGAGGCTTCTGGCGCCGAAGATTGCGGTGAAAGTCCGAGGTGGCGGCCTTCGGGCCGTGAGAAGGACTTGGAGCCGCAAGATTCGGTGCCAGAAGCC
>NZ_DBFEGU010000014.1:0-3653 GCF_048329335.1 Eggerthella sp.
TCCTTAAGGACTTTGGTGTTGAGGTAGCCGCCCTCTTTCCTCGGGGGCATGAGCGTGAAGAGGGCGTCGCGCAGGCTGTCGGGCAAGCCGACGACGTGCACGGTCGTCTTGGTGTCGGGGACGGGTGCGAATGACATGAGGTGCAGCTTAGAGTCCGACATTTCCGATTCCTTTCCTGAATGACTCGTAGAACGGCCCGTAAAGGGCTTTGGCGACCTCCGGCTGGTCGCTATCGTGCATGAGGCGTTCCATGTAGGCGCCAAGCTCTTCCAGGGTCCTGAACGAGAGCTTCCCGTCGCCGCCGCGGAAGGCCGCATCGGCGAAATAGACATGCGGCGCGGGCCTCTCCTTATCGGCAAGCCTCGCCAGGCGCCCGAATATCTGGATGATCGTGACCATGAGCGTGGAGATCGCGTCGTCTACGAGGAATTGCCTTCCCATGGTCCTCCATGCGCCCATGGGAAGGTTCTCGTCCCGCTCTATGGTCTTCCATGTGCGCCAGGCGGAGGCCCTGACCTCGGTCGCGAACTCCCCGGGATTGGCCGGGTAGTCGCCGACCTCCCTTTCGATGAGGCCGTTGAGCTTGCGGTATCGCCCGCCGAGGTCGTGCGGTGTGCCCATCGGGCGCACCGAGAAGATGAGGCTCGTGAACACGGCATGGCCGCCGCGGTCGACGATATTGAATCCGCGCTCGATGGCCATGGCCGGCGCCACGAGCACTTTGGCCGGATGATCGCAGAACTTGTAGACTTCGCTCCGGGGCACGAAGTGCTCCCTGTGCTCGTGGTTGTTGCGCACCAGGGCCGCGACCTTGATTGCCTGGCCCTTGCGTCGGAACTCTTGCTCGATGCGGTCGCGTGCGTCCTCGGCCTCCCGGTAGCTGTTCACGATGACCAGGGCCTTTCCCGCGCCATCCGCGTCGAGTTCGTCCCTCAGCGTGGCCATGGTCTGGGATAGGACGATGCCGAGGTTGCCGGAACGCATCTCGGCGGCGCTGCCGGACACGTTCTGCTCGATGCCGAGGTCCCTCACGGTCGAGGTGGAGAGCTTGGCCGCCTTCCACGGCTCCGCCTCGAGGAGGTAGTCGACCGGCCTGTTCACGTGGTATTGCAGGCAGCCGGGCTCCCAGCTCGAACCGGAGAGCAGGAGCACGTGCGGCCCCAGCGCCGCCCCGGCGGGGTCGGTATCGAGCCAGGGCAGCGAGCACATGAAGGCCCGCCCGAAGGCGAACTGCCGGAAAAGCCTGAGGTCGTTGCCGTCGAGCTTCATCCCGAAGATGTTGCCGATCAGCGAGTTGGGGAGATAGTGCTGCTGGCGCGTGTAGCTGAACTTGAGGAAGTTGTACAGCTCGTCGACGGAATCGTCCTTGAAGCTGAGGAGGTCCTGCGCGGAGGCGAGTTCGCGCAGATACGAGTCGAACCGGATGACCTTGAGGGCGAAGGAGAACCTGGTCCGCAGCTCGTCGGGAAGCTCCGAGCATCCGCGTGCAGCGAGGTATTCGTTCAACGAGTAGCTGTGGGTGTCGTCGTCGATGCCCTCGCAGGAGGTCGCGACCGCCTGCGAGAGCTTGTTGAGGGCCGCATCGCCGCCATCGAGGCTCTTCTTGGCAATCTCGAATCTATAGGGGTTGATGAGTTTGTCGGCATCCTCGTAAACCTGTTTGGGAAGGCCCTGCTCCAGGAGGTCGTTCAGAAGCGAGAGTGACGTGAACGCCTCGTCCTTGACGATGCGCCATTTCGCCACGCGGTCGTCCCTGACGGATTTGAGCAGCGCCTTCGCGACGGGCTCGGATTTCTGGCGCAGGTCGTAGAAAAGCTCCTCGTTGAAGTCCCTCATCTTGTCGTCCGGGCGCCGCTTCATGGCTGCGGCTGTCGGGTCGGCGGCGTTGCGGATGAGCTCCTGGAAGCTCATGCTAGGGGCGAAGCAGCCGTCGAGCTGCGCCTGCACGCGGTCCGCCTCATTGAACAGGACGACGTCGAACTGCTGAAGGGCCTCCTCGAAGAATGCCTTGCGCTCCCTTCCGACGATCATGGTGGCGAAGCCGGTGGGAGTCGTGACCACGACGTCGGATGTCAGGGACTCGCGGGCCATGGCCTGCGATGGGCACACGTCCCAGTACGGGCATGAGTTCGCGCCGCCCTTCTTGGACCGGAGGCCGCGGCATGGCGTGCTGCCGTATCCGCAGGCCTCGGAATCGGAAGAGGAGAGCCCGTCCATGATGCAGGCGGTCTCCAGGTATTTGGATGCGGAATGGCCGAGGAGCATGGAGTCATCGTGGTCGAAGAACTCGTCGAGCCGTTCGATGCGCCTGCCGCGCGACACCAGGGGCGAGGCGCTGATTCCCGCCTCGCGAAGCAGGACGACGCTTTCCATCACGTCCGATACCGAGTTGAGCAGGGATACCGCGCGCAGGCCGCGCTTCGCGAGGCAGACGATGAGCATGTTGGCGAGGACGGACTTGCCGGCGCCGACGAGGCCGACGAGGCTCACGACCTCATCGAGGCGCAGGCCGTCGGCGACGGATGTGCTGCCGCCGACGGCCCGCTTGAGGAGCCCCTGGTCCTTGACCCTTCTGAGCACGGCAGCGTAGTGGGTCTTCCCGGTCTTCTCCCCGACTTCGTCCGCGGTCGAGATGAGCTCGTCGAGGGTGATATCGATGGGCGGGCGCCTGCTCTTGCGGGGGATATCGTCAATCTTGCCCGTTTGGGGCGGCACGGCATCGGGTATGGTCACCCAACGGATCGATCCGGTTACCGTGGTATCGCCGGTCGCCTCGGGCTTGCATGTGTAGGAATACCGTCCTTTGGGTCTCGCGACCACGTTTTTATGGGAGAGTTTGACATCGCCGAGGAGGCGGTCTATATAGATCGGCATGCGGTCGATCCCGGTAAGGGGGTGCTCGCGCAGGGCCATTCCGCCGTCGGCGATATCGAAGAACCGGTACCGCTCATATTCCGCGCGCTCGTAGAGGCCCAGCAGTCGCCGCCAGGCCGTGGATGAAGCCAGCGAGAACAGGTGTCGGCGCGCCATCTGCATGAGGTGGCCGTCCGCGCCGATGGTCTCGGGCCTGATGAGCTGGTAGTTCGATAGGAGCCTGTCGGCCTTTCGGGGATCGGCGCCGGGACCGCATACGCGTACCGCGAGCGCGAGCAGCGACTCCACATTCAGGAACTCGTCGAGGGATAGGTCGCTGTCCTCGGGATAGCGCACCTCGAGATTGCGCTTCAGCTGGTCGAAGCCTTCCTGGGCTGTATCATTCGGCTCGTTCATCGCGTGCCTCCCTTCGCGGCGGCATTGAGTCGTTTCGAGAAGTTGCGCAGCGTTTCGCATGAATAGCCGGTCTTGCCGCGCAGGACGGCATTGCATAGCGCGCGATATCCGGGATGGTCCCGTTCGACTTGGTCCGGCACGACATAGGCCACCTCGTCCGCGCACATCTGGGCGATGCCGGTGTCGTCCTCTATCTCGCGGGCAAGCCGCTCGGCGCGGCCGTATGCCTTGGCGTCGACGGCAAGCTGTCGGCCGTCCGGCAGATGGATCAGGATGTCGCAGGTGTCCTTGAGGGGCCACATTTCGTATTTCAGACCGAGGCCCGCTGCGGCCTCGGCGATCGCCAGCTCGAGCTTTCCGGGGGAAGAGATGTAGTGCATGAC
>NZ_DBFEGU010000015.1:0-7973 GCF_048329335.1 Eggerthella sp.
TATGCTGATGTGGCTGGTCCGAACGTCGACTGGCTCGATGCGCTCTCCGAGGAATACCTGGGTCAGCCGTGCTTCGAGGTGGCCATGGCCGAGGCAAACGTCGGCACAGCCGACGGGGGGCACAACGGCGCGGTTGGCGGATGCCTCGACGCCACGGGTTGCGAATACGAGAAGTTCGGCGTCAAATTGGAGGAAGCCGTTCCGCGCACCCACTGGGCCAAGGCAGCCCCCGACAACACCGCGAATTCAGGTCCCGAGTTGTTTGACCCGTTGCTGGCGTGCATCGAAAAGCAGAGCAACATCGAGGCGGTCTTCAATACGGCGTTGGTGAAACTGGTAACGAATGCCGAGGGCGTGGTTATCGGAGTGGAAGCCGAAGGCGCGGGCGGCAGGGAGTTCTATAAGGCAAGCAAGGGCGTTATGCTGGCTACAGGCGGGTTCCCGGCCGGTTTAGAGATGCAGGAGCGATTCTGCCAAGACGCGCTCGACTATAGCACGTATATGTGCAAAGATTGCACGGGGGATGGCGTGAAAGCCGCCATGGCCGTAGGAGCCGATCTGTACAACATGTGCAACTATTATCCTATCGAGGTTGCGCAGCAATACCATTACAACGTGCAGTACAACGACGTGTACAACAGTTGGGATATGGATTCCGACGGATACATGGAAGTGCCGGCTATGAATATGGCGGAAACGCACGGCGGCCTCGTCATCAACACCGACGCCCAGGTTCTCGACGTATGGGGCGAGCCCATTCCGCATTTGTACTGCTCCGGTTGCGATACCGGTTCGAACATCTTCGGCATTCCGGGCAACTATCCTGGATGCGGATGCTACGTAAGCTTCTCGTTTGCGTTCGGCCGCATCGCCGGCAAACATATGGCCGATTCGGAAGCCGTCGCTTAGGCACTTCTTTGCCGTGCGGCATCCCTCCCCGCCGCACAGTCGGTTTCCTAAAAGGAAAGGGGCTGCAGTTCAACTGCAGCCCCTTCGTGCGTCATTGGAAGCCCTACCCCCGGCCAGAAGGATGAACCCACCTTAAAAGGTGGGTGCTCGCAGCCCGCTTCCTGGCTTTCGTGTCAACGGACACGAATCCCCATTTCACGCGCGATCTTGAGCTCCCTCATGTATCAGCATCGGTCCATCGCAAAGTATGGCTACGAGGGCAGGACCTGCTTTTGAGTATATGGGTAGCATCGTTAAAATAAAGACTTGACATCCGGTTGTTTCGCCGATTACACAACCCGGTCTTCTACATGCCGAGCGGCTGCAGATCAAGCGACGGAATGCGAGGACGGGAGCGCGTTGTCGCCCGAAGGCCTCGTTTTCGGGCGCGATTCCGAGTTTTTCGGGCGACAATGCAACGTCCGCTAGGCAAACAAGCGTTCGCATGATACGATATATGGCATGGATACCTTATTTACCGAAATGGAAAACGAGCGGAAGTCGGAAGTGGCGCCCTTGGCAGTGCGCATGCGTCCGCGCACGCTCGAGGAAGTGGTCGGCCAGGACGAGGCGGTGGGCCCCGGCTCGTGGCTGCGCAACGCCATCGAGCAGGACCAGTTGAGCTCGGTCATCCTGTTCGGCCCGGCGGGCACGGGCAAGACCTCGCTCGCGCACGTCATCGCCGAGACGACGAAGGCTACGTTCGTGGAGGTGTCGGCCATCGGCGGCACGGTTTCGGATCTGCGCCGCGAAATCGATGCCGCCGACAAGCGCCTGTCGGCGTTCGGTTTGCGCACCATCCTGTTCGTCGACGAGATCCACCGCTTCAACCGCAGCCAGCAGGACGCGCTGCTGCACGCCGTGGAGGATCGCGTGCTGGTGCTGGTGGGAGCCACAACGGAGAACCCCTTCTTCGAGGTTAACTCGGCGCTGATCAGCCGCTCGCGCGTGGTGGAGCTGCACGGGCTGTCCGACGAGGAGATCGTCAGCCTCGTGGAGCGTGCGCTGGTCGACGAGTGCGGCCTGGGCGGCCGCTATCGGTTGGATGCCAAAGCGCGCGACGCCATCGTGCTGCTGGCGGGCGGCGACGGGCGCGCGGCGCTCACCACGTTGGAGCTTGCCGCCGGTATGGTGCAGCCCGGCACCTCGAAGAAGCCCGCGAAGATCACCGAGGACAACGTGCGCGCGGCCACGCCGCATCGCTCGCTGCCCTACGACAAGAACAAGGACATGCACTACGACGTCATCTCGGCGTTCATCAAGTCCATGCGCGGCAGCGACCCCGATGCCGCGCTGTACTGGCTCGCCCGCATGATCGATGGGGGAGAAGACCCGAAGTTCATCGCGCGCCGCATGTTCATTGCCGCGTCGGAGGACATCGGCAACGCCGATCCGCAGGCGCTGCTCATCGCTGAGGCCGCGTTCAAGTCGGCCGAGGTCATCGGCTATCCCGAGTGCCGCATCAACCTGGCGCAGGCTGCCATCTACCTGGCGCTCGCGCCCAAGAGCAACGCGGCGGAGGCGGGCATCGATGCCGCGCTGAACGAGGTGCGCAACGGGCCGTCTCGCAACGTGCCCGACCATCTGCGCGATCGGCACCGCCCCGGATCCGAGAACTACGGCGAGTACAAGTATCCGCACAGCTACCCCAGCGGCTGGGTGAGCCAGCGCTACCTGCCCGACGGTTTGGAGCGCGGCTGCTTCTACCGGTCGAGCGATCGCGGTTGGGAGGCCTACCGCAGCGACACGTTCGCGCGAGACCGTCTGGATTCCGGAGAAAACCCCACGTCGCGCGGAAGGTAACCGATTGTCTACTCCTGTGGAAGCAGGGTGAAAAGTTGACCTCGGCCTGTATATCATCCGAGGTGCTCGTGCTATAGTAATGGCTTCGGAAACAGGAGGCATACGGTGGATATCAGCGAAATTCTCAGCATAGCGTTGCCGGTGGTCTATGTGATCGTGGGCGCGGTGCTGGTGTGGCTCGTCATCGAGCTTGTCATGACCGTGCGCAAGACACGCAAGACGGTCGACGATCTGCAGAGGCAGGTCGAGCCTACGCTGGCAAGCGTGGAGCGTATCACGGCGTCGCTCGAGCCCGTCGCGGCGAAGGTGGATCCGCTGGTGGAGCGTGTGTCGCTGACGGTCGATGCCGCCAACCTCGAGATCATGCGCGTCGATCAGATTCTCGAAGACGTGAACGAAATCACCGACTCGGTGGCCTCGGCCGTCGAAGCGGTGGACACGGTGACCAACGCTCCGGTGGAATTGGTGAACAACGTGACCTCGCGCGTGCGCAACGCGTTCAAGTCGCGCCGCGCCAGCGACGAGTCGGTTGCCCTCGGCCAGGCGAAAGCCGAGCGCTCCGCCTCCCATGGTGCGAGCGGACGCGGCACCGAAGTGCCCGTTTCGACCGCCGACGTCGTCAAGGGCGTCGTGACCACCTCGGTCGCGGCCGCGAAGGAGGCCGTTGCCGACCAGCGCGAGCAACGCGCCGAGCAGCGTGCCGAGCGAGACGAGAAGGCAGAAGCCAAACGCGTCGCCGCCGATAAGACGTCCGAAGTCGCCGCCACCATGGCCGATGCCGTGGCTACCGCCGCGAACGCCGATGCCGCAGCTGCGCAGCAGTACTTCACGTACGACGCAGACGAAAAAGCGAACCAGGGCAAGTAACGACAGCATACACGGCACGAAAGGGCGACTCGGTGGAGACTCCCAGCTCCGAAGCGACGAAAACCGACAAAGCGAAGCGAAGCTTTCTCATAGTCTGGACGATCGTGGGCGGCATTCTGCTCACGGGCGTTCTCGTTTACCTGTTCAATATTTTGAGCGTGCCTATCGGCATCGTCATCTGGTCCATCGTCATCGTATTCTGCCTGCGAGGACCGGTGAACAAGCTGGAGAAACTGGGCGTTCCACGCGTGGCCGGCACGACGATCGCCTACGTCCTGATGTTCGTTGTTCTGGCTTTGGTGGGGCTTCTCATGTTCTCGCCGGCGTTCGGCGTGGGCGACCAGTTCACCAACCTCATCGAGAGCATTCCGGGCTACGTTCAGACCATCGCCGGGTGGGGCAACGACCTGTACACGCGCTACGCCGACGTGCTTCAGAACGACACGGTGCAAACGTGGATCAACAATGCGCTGGACGCCATCGTCTCATGGGCTTCGACGTTCGCCCGCGATAGCGCCAACGGCGTGGTCGCCATCGGGACGGGTCTGGTCAACACGTTCGTTGCGCTCGGGTTTGCGCTGGTGGTGGCTTTCTGGATCCTCATGGAGCTTCCGCAGCTTGGACGCGAATGCATGCGCCTCGTCAACCCGAAGCGCCACGAGGATCTGGAAATGCTGCACGTCACGTTCACGCGCGTCATGGGCGGCTACATCAAGGGCACGCTTTTGCAGTGCGCCATCATCGGCGTGGGCTGCGTCGTTCTGTTCGGCGCCATCGGCATCCCGAACTACGCGGCGCTCGGCGGCATCGCCGGCCTGTTGAACATCATCCCCATCGTGGGCCCGTGGCTCGGCGGTGCGCTTGCGGCCATCGTGGGCGTGTTCGTCAGCCCCTGGATCGCGGTCATCGCGCTCGGCGGCACCATCGCCATCCAGCAGATCGTCTATACGTTTATTTCGCCGAAGATCATGGCGAACTCGGTGGACGTTCATCCGGCGCTCACCCTCATCGCTTTGATGGCGGGCTCCGCTATAGGCGGCGCTATGAGCGGCTTCACGGGCTCGCTTGTGGGTATGTTGGCTTCCATTCCCGCCGTCGCGGTTGCGAAGTCGGTTTTCGTGTATTATTTCGAAAAGCGCACGGGGCGGCAGCTGGTAAGCGCAGACGGCGTGTTCTTCCAAGGCACCACCGCCTCGGACGGCACGCTCGATCCCATCGCCGATGCCACGTCGCCGCATCCCGACATCTCGGCGGCGTTCGAGCGCGTCGAGCAGCGCAAGGCCGAGGCCGATCAGAAGGCGCAGCATCGTAAGAAGCGTTGATCGGGCTTTGTTGGCCTGAGCGCGTGGGGGCGTGCGGGCGCACGTCGTTAGTGGAGCAGCGGGTCGTGCGAGGCGGCCCCCGAGGAGATAGAAAGACGCGACTATGAAGTACATGACCAGCGCGGAGATCCGCGAGAAGTACCTGAGCTTTTTTGAGGAGAAGGGCTGCAAGCGCTGGCCCTCGTCATCGCTCATTCCCGACGACCCGTCGTTGTTGCTGACGAGCGCCGGCATGGTGCAGTTCAAGCCGTATTTCCTGCAGCAGAAGCACCTCGAAGCCCCCTACATCGGCACGACGACGGTGCAGAAGTGCGTGCGCACGAACGACATCGACATCATCGGCACCACGGGCCGTCACCAGAGCTTCTTCGAGATGTTGGGCAACTTCAGCTTCGGCGAATACTTCAAGGAGGAGATGTGCGCGTGGGCGTACGAATTCTCCACCGAGGTGCTGGGCCTGCCGGCCGAGCGCCTGTACTTCACCGTGTATCTCGACGACGACGAGACCATCGAGATCTGGAAGAAGCTGGGCGTGCCCGACGACCATATCTCGCGCCTGGGCGAGGATGACAACTTCTGGCGTGCCGGGCCTACGGGCCCCTGCGGCCCCTGCTCGGAGATCTACTTCGATCAGGGCGAGGACTTCGGCTGCGGCAGCCCCGACTGCGCGCCTGGTTGCGACTGCGACCGCTTCCTGGAGTACTGGAACCTCGTGTTCACCCAGTACGACGGACAGGAAGACGGCACGTTCGTGCCCCTTCCGAAGAAGAACATCGACACCGGCATGGGCCTCGAGCGCATCGCGGCCATCCTGCAGGGCGTCCAGTCCAATTACGAGACGGACGTGCTGCGCAGCCTCGTGGCGGTGGGCGAGAAGCTGACCGGAACGACGTACGGCGAGGACGCGGCCATCGACCTATCGCTGCGCATCATGGCCGATCACAGCCGTGCCGTGGCATTCATGATCGCCGACGGCATCCTGCCCTCCAACGAAGGCCGCGGCTATGTGCTGCGCCGTCTGCTGCGTCGCGCCGTGATGAAGGGCCATCTGCTGGGCCTCGACAAGCCGTTCCTCAACGATTACGTCGACGAGATCGTGAACCTCATGGGTCACGTGTACCCCGAGATCGTGGAGAACCGCGAGCTCACGCGGCGCGTCATCCTGTCCGAGGAAGAGCGCTTCGGCGCAAACCTGCGCCAGGGCCGCGCGTTCCTCGACGAGGCGCTGGCCGAGCTCGAGGGCGAGGTGCTGCCGGGCGACCGCGCGTTCACGCTGCACGATACGTACGGCTTCCCCGTGGAGGTCACGCGAGAGCTGTGCGACGAGCGCGGCATCGAAGTTGATATGGAAGGCTTCGGCCGCTGCATGGACGAGCAGCGCGAGCGCGCTCGCGCTGCCAATACGAAGGACGCCGAGGCGGCCTGGTCCACCTATGGCGGCGTGATGAACGAGATCCTCGAGGCCGTGGGCCCCACCGAATTCCTCGGCTATACGAAGAACGACGCCGAAGCGCGCGTGCTGGCGCTTGTGAAAGACGGCGTGCAGGTGGATGTGCTGGAGGCGGGCGACGAGGGTCGCGTAGTGTTGGACGCTACGCCCTTCTACGCTGAGAAGGGCGGCCAGATCGGCGACGCCGGCGTGCTTGCGAAGGACGATGCCATCGTGGCGGTCCTGGACACGAAGGAGCCCGAGAAGGGCCTGATCGCGCACACCGTGAAGGTGGAGAGCGGTCGCTTGAGCGCGGGCGATGCCGTGCATGCCGCCATCGACGTGCCGCGCCGCGAGCGTATCCGCCGCAACCACACCGCTACGCACATCCTGCATTGGGCGCTGCGCGAGGTGCTGGGCGACCATGTGAAGCAAGCGGGCAGCTACGTCGCCGACAGCCGTCTGCGCTTCGACTTCACCCACTTCGAGGCCATGACGGCCGAACAGATCGCCGAGGTGGAGCGCCTGGCGAACCAGAAGATCATGGAGAATCATCCCGTGCGCGCCTACGAGACGTCGCTCGCATCGGCACGCGAAGCCGGCGTCATGGCGCTGTTCGGCGAGAAGTACGGCGAGTTCGTGCGCGTGCTCGACATCGAGGGCTTTTCGCAGGAGCTGTGCGGCGGTACCCACGTTTCGGCTACGAGCGAAATAGGCTTCGTTAAGATAACCTCCGAGACCAGCGTGGGCGCGAACCTGCGTCGTATCGAAGCCGTGACCAGCTTCGACGCGCTTGCGTACATGAATCGCGTGGAGGCTGAGCTCAAGGAGGCGGCCGAGTCTTTGCGCGTGCCCCTGTTCGACGTGAGCGAGCGCACGGCATCGAACATGAAGACCTTGAAAGACCTGCAGACGAAGTTGAAGCGTGGGCGCGAGGCCGTGGCCGACGACGGCATCAACGCCTTGCTCGAGACCGCGCAGACGAGCGCTGCGGGCTATCCGGTAGTGTTCGGCCGCATGCCGGAGGCCGATGCGGGTCAGATGCGCAACATGTGGGACGTGCTGCGCACGCGTTTGGGCCAGCCGGGCGCCGCGGTGCTGGCCACGGAGAAAGACGGCAAGCCCACGCTGTTGGCGGCCGGCACGCCGGAGGCGGTGGAGGCGGGCTTCGACGCAGGCGCCGTCATCAAGGCGATCTCGGGGAACATCAAGGGCGGCGGCGGCGGAAAGGCCGCCATGGCGCAGGCCGGCGGCAAAGACGCCTCGGGCATCGATGCGGCCCTTCAGGCTGCGCGCGACATGCTGCTGTAGGGTTGTTGGCTGGGCGCCGTGCCGAGGGGTGCGGCGCCCAGGCGGTCCTGAGCTCGCTCGAAACGTCCACAGGACGTTTCGGCTCGACGGGTGCGGCGCCGCGAAGCGAAGCGTGACAAGTCCCCGAAGGGGAAATCTCGCGGCGCACCCCTCGGCACGGCGCCCGAGGCGGTTCTTCCGCTGGGGGCACCGGCTCTGCGAGCGGCGCTTCAACCTGCGGGGCGTCTTTTTCGGCGGCTTCTCCGTGAATCGGAGAAGCCCTTTTTTCATCCTGGGGAGTGATCATGCTGCCT
>NZ_DBFEGU010000016.1:0-6552 GCF_048329335.1 Eggerthella sp.
CAGCTGCGCCTCGTGCTGCGCGGCCGCGCACCCGCCTGCGAGCGCGATGCCGAGCGCGGCTCCCAGCAGCGCGGCCCACGTGATCGGCACCGGCAGCCGCCATAGCGCGAAAGCGCATGCGACGCTCGCGACGATGCCGGCCGCGCCGACGGCGAGGCATGCGCCGGTATCCCAGGATCCGGATGCGGCCAGCACCGCCGCGCACGATGCCCACAGCGAAAGCGCGCAGGCCAGCACAGGCGGCAGCGCCGGGCGCGGAGGAAGCGCGACCGGTTTGCCCCGCGCAGCGCCCCTCATCCCACGCATACGAGATCGGCCAGATCGGCGAACTTCTTGTCCCCGATGCCGGACACGCGCTTGAGATCCTCCACCGTGCGGAAGGGGCCGTTCGCCTCACGGTCGGCCACGATCTTCTCCGCCGTGGACGGCCCCACGCCAGGCAGCGCATCGAGCTCGGCCGCCGTCGCCCGATTGAGGTCGATCTTGCCGCCCGTCGGCGAAGCAGCCGCCCTGGAGCCCGCATCGCCGCCGTCCACGGCCGCGCCCGGCTCCAAGACAGCCTCCTCCTGCGACGGCACGACGATCTGCTCGCCGTCCGCGAGCACGCGTGCCAGGTTGAGCGCGTCGCGGGCGGCTCCGTCGGCGAACCCTCCGGCCGCGTCCACCGCGTCCTGCACCCGCGCGCCCTCCGCCAGCTCTCGCACCCCCGGTTCGACCACGGCGCCTCCCACGTGCACGAAGACGGTTCGCGCCTCCACGGAAGCGGCGCCGTCCTCGTCGGTACCGTCGGAAGTCGCCGCGCCGTCGTCGCGAGAGAGCGAGAAGCCGTCCGACGTTCCGGCCTTGACCAGCGCTCCTCCCGCCGCGATGAGCACGATGGCCGCGAGCGCCGTCACGCCCACGAGCACCGGCAGGCGCACGCCGGTCAGGTGCGCCTTCGCCCGCCACGACTCCGCCCGCTCTGCAAACCCCATGCCGCCCCCTCGCCCGTCGCCGATTCCTCTCCTTCCATGATAGCGACCCCGACTCACGCGCCGATGGCGCAGATCCAGCGAAACGCGCCGCGTTTTCCAGCGCACCTTCCACGCGTTTCCAACGCCGATTCCACGCGCCGTCGATGCCGATCCAGCGCGGTTTCCACCTGCCGCGCCAACGAATCCCACGCGCATATCACGCGCGAGGAGTACCCCGCTTCTCGTCAGCTCGAATACAAGCTGCGCTGGGCCCGTCATCCTGATCGGGGCACCGCAGGTCGTCATCCTGAGCAGAGCGCGCAGCGCGGAGTCGAAGGATTCCGTGCGGTGCCAGCCGCGGCGCTTCCAGCTGATGCCGCACGGGATCCTTCGACTCCGCGCTGCGCGGGGCCTCCCTGGGCTCGCTTCGCGTGCTCGGGAGTTCGACAGTCCGCTGGACTGTCGAATGCTCGCGCTCGCTCAGGATGACAGGGCGAGAGCTGCGTTCGCTCGGGACGACGAAACGGGGCAAGAGAAAGCGGCGCCCCCGAGGTATTTCCCGGGGACGCCGCTTTTGCGAGCTTCTGCAACCGGCCGCGCTCAGGAAGCGCGTTTCTTCTTCGGCTTGTAGGCGGGGCAGGCGTAGTCGCGAACCTCTGCGGCGTCGGCGATCTCGGGTACCCAGCGCTCGATGGGCAGCGCGGCCTCGGCTTCCAACACCACGGGCAGCTTCGCATGCGTCTCCGGACTGCGCGGCATGAACAGCGTGCAGCAGTCGGGCGCATCCTGCGACGAGATCTCGAACGAGCCCAAACGCTCGGCTTCGGCGATGATCTCCAGCTTGTCGGTGCCGATGAGCGGACGAAAGACGGGCAGGTCAACCGCCGCGTCAGTGCAGCGGATGTTGTCGAGCGTCTGCGAGGCAACCTGACCCAGGCTCTCTCCCGTCACCAGCGCTCCCGCGCGCTCGCGGCGTGCGATCTCCTCAGCCACCTTGAACATGAGACGACGGTACATGATGACGCGCAGCTCGGGCGGCACGGTCAGCGCGATCTCGCGCTGGTAGTCGCCGAACGGCACCGCGTACACGCGAGCGATGCAGCCCGTGCGCTCCAGCACCTGCGCGATGTCGTCCACGAGGTACTCGCTGGCATCGGATGTTTGAGGTCGTCCGGAGAAGTGCACGCCTATGCACACCGCGCCGCGCCGCGCGAGCTTCCACGTCGCCACCGGCGAGTCGATGCCCGACGACAGCAGGCTCACGACCAGGCCCGAACTGCCCACCGGCAGCCCTCCCACGCCCGGCAGCGAGCGCGCGTACACGTACGCCGCGTTCTGCACCACCTCGACGCCCACCGTAACGTCGGGCTTCTTCATCTTAACGGACTTCTCGGGGTGCGCGGCGCACAGCGCCGAGCCGATGATCTGGTTCATGTCCATCGAACCCGTGACGAAATCGGTGTGGTTGCGCCGCGCCGCCACCTTGAACGTGTCGAACTCGCCCGCCTCGGCCATCGCCGCGAGCGCCGCCTCCGTCATCTCGTCGAGGTCGCGCTCGCACTTGAAACCGCACGACACGCGCGCTACGCCCGGCACCTTGCCGATGACGTCGGCCGCCTCCTTCGCGGTGGTCCAATCGGTGCCCTCACGCAAGAACACGCACAAACGGCCCGCGATGCGATGGATAACGACCACGGGGAAAGGCTTCAGCAGCGCTTCGAGGTTCTTGAGCAACCTCATCTCGAACGTCGATCGATTGTGCCCCTTGAGCCCGATCTCGTGGTAATGGACCAAGCAGATGCGTTGGAATTCAGTCATGGATATCCTTCGATGCAGAGAGATCGCGCGTAGCGCGAAACGAACACGCAGGTTGGCGCAGCACGTCAGCGAGAAGCCCCGAGGCGCCTTGCAATGCCGCGAAAGCCCGAGGAAGCGTACTTCCGTACGCGACGAGGGCTTGGAGCGGCAAGGCGCGGTGCCTCGGGGCTTCGCAGCGTCGAGCAGTTCCGTCGGCCGTAGGCCGACGGAATCTCTTAGTGGTAGTTGACGTCGATGGAGTTGGGATCGTACGACACTTCGCCGCGGGCGATTTCGTTGAAAGCCAGCGACAGCGGCTTCTTGTCGGCCGCGCGCGCGATCTCGACCGCCGTCTGCAGCTGGATGGCGCGGTCGCGCTGGCCGCGCATCATGTCGTTGATGTCGTGCGCGCGCTTGGAAGCGAGCGCGCACAGCAGGAAACGATCGTTGTCAGTCTCGTTCAACAGGACGTCGATCTTCGGTTCGATAATGCTCATATGCGTGTTAACCTCGTATTTTCTCGGCTTGTTCGTTGACGTAGCCCGCTAATGCGCGGACAGCTTCGTCCAAATCGTCGTTTACCAGCCGTATATCATACTCCATTTTACGGGAAAGCTCCACCCGCGCCGTCTCCATCCGCGTGGCGATGGCCTCCTCCGTCTCTGTTCCGCGGCCGCGAAGGCGCGCTTCCAGCACGTCAAGCGACGGCGGCTCGATGAAGACGAGATGCGCCGAAGGGAACTTGTCGCGCACCTGGAATCCTCCCTGAACGTCGATTTCCAGGATAACCTGATCGCCGCACGCGATGTGCTCCTCGACGGTAGCGCGGGGCGTGCCGTAGCAGTTGCCGCCGTACGTCGCCCATTCCAGCAGGCCGTCCTCGTCGACGAGCTCCTGGAATTCCTCAGGGGACGCGAAGCGGTAGTGGACGCCATCCACTTCTCCCTCGCGCGGCTTGCGCGTGGTAACCGACATGGACACCCAAGCATCGGGGATCTCGCGCAAAAGACGGGCCACCAGCGTGCCCTTGCCAGCACCCGATGGCCCCGAGATGACGAACAGATTGCCGTGGCGCATAGGTGCGGTTAGCCCAAGCGCTCCAGCAGGGCGGTCTGCTGACGCTCGCCCAGACCGCGCAGACGGCGGCTCTCGGCAATCTGGAGCTCCTTCATGATCTTCTCAGCCTTGGCCTTGCCGTAGCCGGGAAGCGTCTCGATGAGGGTGGAAACCTTCATACGGCCCACGACCGGATCGTTCTTCATTTCAAGAACCTTCTCGAGCGTGAGCTTGCCGGACTTCAGGTCATCGCGAACCTCGGCGCGCTTGATGCGAGCCGCCTTCGCCTTTTCCAAAGCCGCCTGACGCTCTTCAGGGCTGAGTTGAGGAATAGCCATCGTGTTATCTCCTTCTGTTCCAAAACGATTCCGTGATACTATCACGCATTCGCCCACTTCACCTTGTCTTTTCCTACAAATCCTAAAAATTTCAGTGCGTGGTCACACATTCTAGAAGCAGTTGGCTCCTTTGTCGACCATTCGTCGCCCAACCGTCATTTTCCCAGACCGCACGCAAGTTCGACGGGGCGCCTACAGCTCGGCCGCGATGGACTCGAATGCAGCCGCCGGATCGGCCGCCTGCGTGATGGGACGCCCGATGACGATGTGCGACGCACCGTTGGCGAACGCCTGGGCAGGCGTGGCCACGCGGCTCTGATCGCCGCGATCGCTGCCCGCAGGGCGCACGCCCGGCGTGACGATGTAGGCGTCCGGACCCAGGATCTCGCGCAGACGCGCAGCCTCCTTCGGAGACGCCACCACGCCGGAGATGCCGGCGCGCTTGGCCTGCTCGGCCAGCACGACCACCTGGTCGGCCATGGCGCGGCTTACGCCCGTTTCGGCCAGAGCCGCATCGTTCATGCTGGTGAGAACCGTAATTCCCAGCGTCGCCGGCGCATCGTGACCGTACTCGGACGCTGCGCGCTCGGCGCCCTTCTGCGCCGCAGCCATCATGTCGACGCCGCCCACCGTGTGCATGGTCAGCATATCGGCCCCGCTGCCGGCCGCGGCGTACGCGGCGCCCTCCACCTGGTGCGGAATGTCGTGGAACTTGAGGTCGAGGAACACCTTGAAGCCGCGCTCCTTGAGCGCGTACACGATGGCCGGGCCGTTCGCGTAGAACAGCGTCATTCCCACCTTCATCCACGTCGCCTTGCCCTGCAGCTGGTCCGCGAGGTCGAAGGCCTCTTCGATGCCGCAGTCGAGCGCCACGATCACGCGATCGCGCGCGGGAACCTCTTCGAACGAACTCACCATTCCAAAGCTCCTATCAGTTGCTGCACGTCTTCGATGCCGTGCCTTTCGCAATACTGCGCCATTCCGTCGATGATTTCAACCGTGGCGTGCGGATTCACGAAATTCGCGGTGCCGACGGCCACCGCCGTGGCCCCGGCCAGCATGAACTCCACCGCGTCGGTCGCGCACGAGATGCCGCCCATGCCGAGCAGCGGCACGTCGACGGCCTGGTGAACCTCCCACACCATGCGCAGCGCCACAGGCTTGACGGCCGGGCCCGACAGTCCGCCCACGCCGCGCGCGAGCTGCGGTCGGCGGCGCTCCGCATCGATGGCCATGCCCAGAAGCGTGTTGATGAGCGACAGCGCGTCGGCGCCGGCCGACACTGCGGCGCGCGCGATCTCGGTCACGTCGGTGACGTTCGGCGTGAGTTTCACGATGAGCGGGCGCTTCGTGGCGGCGCGGCACCGGGACACGACCGCCTCGACGCTGTCCGTGCACGTGCCGATGGTCATGCCGCCCGCGTCCACGTTCGGGCACGAGATGTTCACCTCGTACGCGTCCACCGGCACGTCTTCCAACGCCTCGATCACCTGCACGTACTCGTCGAAACTGTGGCCCGACACGTTCACGATGACCGTCGCGCCGCGCTCGGCCAGCCACGGCAGATCGCATTCCTTCAAGTGCGCCACGCCGGGGTTCTGAAGCCCGATGGAGTTGAGCATGCCCGAAGGCGTCTCGGCGATGCGGGGACTGGCGTTGCCCGCCCAGCCGTTCAGCGACACGCCCTTCGTCGTGACGGCCCCCAACGCGGCGACGTCCACGAAGTCCCCGTACTCCCGCCCCGCAGCAAACGTCCCCGAAGCCACCGTGACGGGATTCTTCATCTCCAACCCGCCAAGATTCACGCGCATGTCCACCTTAGTAGGTAGAGGCCGGAGGGGAGAACCCTCCACCAAGCGAGTTCCGCACGAGCCGAAACGTCCTGCGGACGTTTCGCGCGAGCCCAGGACTGTCCGAGCGACTGGAGGGTTCTCCCCTCCGGCCGCCTCACCGGATCGGCACATGCCGTTGAAGCTATCGCCCATCTACCATACCACCTTCCGCGCATCGAACACGGGGCCGTCGACGCAGGCCCGCTGCTTGCCGCCCACCGTGTCCACCACGCACGACAGGCATGCTCCCACGCCGCAGGCCATGCGCTTCTCCATGGACACCTCGCAGGGCACGCCCGCCTCGGCGGCCATGCCGGCCACGATCTTCATAAGGGGCTCGGGGCCGCACACGGCCAGATAGTCGTACGGCTCCCCCGCTTCTGCAGCTTCGGCGAGCGCTTCGGCGACGAGCGAGGTGCAGAAGCCCTCGCGTCCGAAGCTGCCGTCGTCGGTGGCGCAGCGCGGCGGCTCGTCCAGCAGCGCCTCGTAGCGGCCGCGACACGTGAGCGCCGCCTCGGTCTGCGCGCCCAGCACCACGTCAGTGCGCACGCCGGCGCTAATCAGACTCTCGCACAG
>NZ_DBFEGU010000017.1:0-2593 GCF_048329335.1 Eggerthella sp.
GGGTGGCGCTTGCGAGCGGGTGGGCGCGTTCCGCGCCGATTCGTGGCGGGCGCGGCGTGCGACCGGCGCGGCCGCTGACACCTAAGTCCCAAATCCCACTCCGCGCCAGAGAAGGGCTTGCGCCCTATCCCCGCGCCAAAAAGGGCTGACCCGACCCGGCTGCTCGCGTGCTTTCCATCCTGCGCGTTTGCCAAGGTTGCCCGTTTGCCCGACAATGGACGACAACGAAGAACGGCGCGGCGCGCGCAGCAATGGAAGGAAGCACATGGCCGGCAAGCTCATCATATGTCCTACGCCCATCGGCAACTTGGGCGACATGACCGAGCGCGCGCTCGAGGCGCTGCGGTCGGCCGACGCGGTGTGCGCCGAGGACACGCGTGTCACAGGCAAGCTGCTAGCGGCATTCCGCATCGAGAAGCGCATCGAGCGGCTGGACGAGGCGCTCATCGGCGAGCGCGCGTCGTCGCTGGTGGAGCGCGTGGCGGCAGGCGAAGTGATCGCGTACTGCTCGGACGCCGGCATGCCGGGCGTGTCCGATCCGGGGCTGCGCCTCGTGCGCGCCGCCCGCGAGGCGGGCGTGCCGGTGGAGGTGCTGCCGGGCGCCACGGCCGTGGCCACGGCGTACGTGGCCAGCGGCAGCGCGAACCCGCGCTTCTATTTCGGCGGCTTCTTCCCGCGCAAGGACGCCGAACGCCGCGCCGTGGTGGAGAGCCTGCGCGCGCTCGATGCGGCGCTGCTGTTCTACGAGAGCCCGAACCGCCTGGTGGCGGCCTTGACCTCGCTGGCGGAAACGCTTCCGCACCGCGAGATCGCCGTGTGCCGCGAGCTGACGAAGCTGCACGAGGAAGTGGTGCGGGGTCGGCTGCCCGAGGTGCGCGACGCGTTCGCCGCGCGCGAGCGGGAGGGCGCGGGCATCAAGGGCGAGATCGTGCTGGTGATCGACGGCCCGAGCGAGGCCGAGGGCGCCGCCGCCGAGCAGGACGCCGAAGTCGCAGCCCGCGCCCGCGCCGCCGAGCTGAAGGCCGCCGGCGTGCGCAGCAAGGACGTCGCCCGCGCGATAGCCGAGGAGTTCGGCATCGCGCGCAACGCGGCATACGACATCTCGCTCGAGGCGTGAGGCGGCGCGCGATGGCACGCGGTGCCGGCATGGCCGGCTCGTCGTCGATGGCGCGTCCGTTCGCGCGGTACGTGTCGTTCAACGTGCTGGGCATGGTAGGCGTGTCGGTGTACATCCTGGCCGACACGTTCTTCATTGCGAATGGGGTGGGGTCGGACGGCCTCGCGGCGCTTAACTTCTCCATCGTGCTGTACACGGTGCTGCAGGCCACGGGCCTCATGCTGGGCATCGGCGCGGCAACCGAGTTCCAGGTGTGCTCGGCGAGGGGCGACCGCACGGGGGCGAACCGGGTGTTCACCACGGCGCTCGTCATGGCGGGCGTTGCCGCGGCGGTGCTGCTTGCGGTCGTGGAGGCGTTCGCGACGCCGTTGGCGTCGCTTTTGGGAGCGGACGAGGCCACGCTTCCGCTGACCGTGACGTACCTGCGCACCATCTTCGCGTTCGCGCCGCTGTTCTTGTTGAACAACGTGCTGCTGCCGTTCGTGCGCAACGACGGCAGCCCGCAGCTGGCCATGGTCGCCATGCTGGTGGGAAGCTTCGGGAACATCGCGCTCGACGCGTTGTTCATATTCGGGTTCGGGTGGGGCATGTTCGGCGCGGCGTTCGCCACGGGGTTCGCCCCGCTCATGAGCATGGCGGTGCTGTTGATCCATTTCCTCAGGAAACGCAACACGTTTCGGCCGGTGCGCTTGCATCTGCGCGCGCGGCTCGTGGGGCATATCGCGGCGCTCGGGTTCTCGTCGTTCGTGGTAGAGCTGTCGGGCGGGCTGGTTTTGCTGGTGCTGAACTTGGTGATCCTTGCGTTTGAGGGAACCATCGGGGTGGCGGCCTACGGGGTGGTCGCGAACTTCGCGTTCGTGGCGAGCGCCCTGTTCGTGGGCATCGCGCAGGGCATCCAGCCGCTGGCCAGCAACGCGTACGCGCGTGGCAGCGACCGCGACGTGCGCGCGGTGCTGCGTCTGGCGCTGCTGACGGCTCTCGTCATCGCGGCGACGACGTACGCTGCGGTGGCGCTCGCCGCCGAGCCGCTTGCGCTCGCGTTCAATCGCGACAACGATCCGCAGCTCACGGCGCTTGCCGTGGACGGCATGCGCGTGTACTTCCTCGGGTACTTCTTCGCGGGGGCGAACATCGTGGCGGCGGCGTTCTTCAGCGCGGTGGAGCAACCGGTCTGCGGCCTGGCTATCTCCATCGTGCGCGGTCTTCCGGCCATGCTCGCGTTCGCGGCCGTGCTGGCGGCGCTGTTCGGCATGGCGGGCGTGTGGGCCACGTTCCCCGCGGCCGAGGCGGCCACGTTCGCGCTGACCGCCGTGCTTCTCGTGCGGTTCGTGCACGGGCCGCGCCGGCGCGATCGGGAGGTGGTCGCGTGAGCCCGCGGCAGCGTGCGGCGCGGGGGCGGGCTTCGGCCTCGCGTCCCGTTGCGCCCGTCGAGCCCGTCGAACTCGTGGTGGACGGCCTGGTCGTGCGGCTCACACG
>NZ_DBFEGU010000018.1:0-4838 GCF_048329335.1 Eggerthella sp.
TGACGATGGCGGGCGGCGGCTGGGAGCGCTTTGAAGCCGGTGCCGACGACTACGTGCTGAAACCGTTCTCGTTAGCCGTGCTGGGAGCGCGCGTGAAGGCGCATCTTGCCCGCGACAACCGCCAGCACGTGCGCGCCGAAGTACGCTTCGACGGCGACATCGCCATCGACTACCGCTCGCGCACCGTGACAGCGGCCGGACGGCCGGTGGAGCTGACGCGGCGCGAGTTCGACATCGTCGCATTCCTGTCGAAGCATCCCGGCCAAGTGTTCGATCGCGACCGCATCCACGAGCGCGTAGGCGGTTGGGAAAACGAGAGCGATTCGCAGGTGGTGACCGAGCACATCCGGCGCATCCGCAAGAAGCTGGCCGCAGCGGGCGCCGAACCCGACCCGGTGGAAACGGTATGGGGCATGGGGTACCGATGGCGCGCGTAAGGGGCGCCGAACGCCTCGACGCCTTGCGGGCGCGTTGGCACCACGCGTCGCTCAAAACGTCGTTCATGGTGTACATGCTGGGGTTCTTGCTGCTGGCGCTGGTGATGTCCACGGTGACGGCCGGGATGTTCAGCGGGTTGCAGCACCGGGTGATCGCAGACGCGTACGAAATCTCGGGGCTCTACCTCTACGATGCGCACAACCGGACGCTCGTTCCCGCGCGCGCCGTGGATATCGACGAGAACGGCAGCAGCGTGTTCGTTCAAACCGTGCGCGGCGAGATGACCGAGATGCCGCTGACAGACTTGTCGTCGCTCGTGGAGATCACTGACGCGAGCGATTACCAGTACTCGCCGGGGACGGCGTATCTGTATGGTTCCGCCAACGACGACGCACTCAGCGTCGAAACGCCCGAAGCGCCCGACCAAACCGAGCTCACGCCCGCCGAGCTGCCCGCCTATGACGCGAAAGCGCGCGATCGGTTCGATGCCTGGCTGGCTGCCAACCCTGATAGCCCCTACACGTCGTTCTTCGACGGAGACAGCCAGGACGGCAACACCGTCGGACTGCTCACTTCCGCAGTGGGTTACTACGTGAACACGCCCCCATCGGAGGAGGCGCAGGCGCTGTCCTCGGCACTCGAGCTGCTAACGTTCCTCATGTTCCCACTGTGGTTCGGCCTATGCATCTTCGCAGCGGCGCGGCGCTTCTTCGGCAAGCGCCTCCAACCTGGATTCGATGTGCTCGACCGAGCAGCGTCCAACATCGCCGAGCAGAACCTCGAGTTCTCCGTGTCGTACGATCGAGATGACGAGCTGGGCCATCTAGCTTCGTCGTTCGAAGCCATGCGCGCCTCGTTGGCCGAATCGCAGCGCGCGCTGTGGCGCACGGCCGAGGAGCGCAAGCGCCTGAACGCCGCGTTCGCGCACGACCTGCGCACGCCGCTCACCATCCTCAAGGGCAAGATCGAGCTGCTGGACGCGCACGTGCAGTCCGGCAACGTGCCCGCCGATCGCCTGACGGCCTCCGTCGCCTCGCTGGCCGCGCAGGTGGAACGCCTTGAGCGCTACGTCGCCGCTATGAGCGGGCTGCAAAAGCTGGAAGACCGCGCCGTCGTTGCGCGCCCGACCAGGTTCGACAGCGTGGCGGGCATGGTGGAGGACGCCGGAACGGGGCTTGCTGCGCACGCCGACCGGACCTTCGCGCTGTCGGTGAGCGCACGTTGCGACCGCGAGCGGCCAGAGCTATGCGTGGATCAGGCCATCGTGGGCGAGGTGGCCGAGAACCTGCTGAACAACGCCATGCGCTATGCGTCGTCCCAAGTGGACGCTCGCCTCGACGTGCGTGACGGCGCGCTGGTTCTCATGGTGGAAGACGACGGGCCGGGCTTTTCGAACGCCGCGCTCGAACGCGGTTGCGCGCCCTTCTTCAGCGAGGTGCCCTCGGCAGAGCATTTCGGCCTGGGGCTGAACATCGCGTCGCTCATGTGCGAGAAGCACGGCGGCGGCGTAACGCTGGAGAACCGCGAGGGGGGAGGCGCGCGCGTGGTCGCGCGATTCTCCCTGGATTTCTGCGCCGAGTAGACAGTCGGTAGATATTTGCTCCGTACCATCGGAAGCGTACCGAACGCACCCGAGAAACGGAGCATCCCATGGAAGACACCGCCCCGCTGCGAACTTCGACCGTCACCCTGCCCCCGCTTCCTCGTACGCACGGCAACGCTCCCGATAACGCGACGATCGCGACGGACCGGCGTTCCCTGCTGAAGAAGCGCGCTGCCGTGATCGTCGGGCTGCTGGCCCTGACGGCGGGGCTCGCAGGGTTCTGCGTCCTCTACGGGCCGGAGCTGCTTGCCTTCGTTGCCGACGCTCCGCGCTTCCGCGCCTGGGTGGACGAAACCGGCTGGATCAGCCGCATCGTGTTCGTGCTGGCCAACATGGCGCAGGTCGTGTTCGCGTTCCTGCCCGGCGAACCGCTTGAGCTGGGAGCGGGCTACGCGTTCGGCTTCTGGGAAGGCACGCTGTGGTGCCTCGTGGCCAGCGCCTTGGGAACCGCGGCGGTCATGGCGCTCGTCCGCGCATTCGGAATCCGCATCGTCGGCTTGTTCTTCTCGCCCGACAAGATCACGTCGATGCGCTGGCTGCGCGACTCCCGACGTTTCGAAATGCTGCTGTTCCTGTGCTTTCTCATTCCCGGGACGCCGAAAGACCTGCTCACCTATGTGGCCGGACTGGGATCTAGCTCCATCGGACGCATCGTGGCCATCACCACGGTAGGTCGCATCCCCTCCATCGTCTCGTCCACGCTGGCGGCGGGCGCGTTCGGCGACGGCAATTACCTGGGGGCGGCGCTCGTGATCGCACTGACGGCGGTGCTGGCCGCGGCGGGCGTGATAGCGTACCGGCAGCTGGCGAAGCGCAGCGACGCGGCCGAGGATGCGGCCTCTAGCGCTGACGCAATGGGAGCCTAGGCGCGCGCCGAGCGCCACTCCGTCACGGGATCGTGCTCCGGCGGTGACCTGGGCGCATCCCGCTTCCCTCCGCACGCGCGTAAGATGAGCCATCGTAGCGCGGAAACCGGATCGAAGGGAGGCGTCGTGAGCATCGGGTACGCATCGAAGACGCTGGCAGCGCCCGGCGCGCGCATGCAATCGGTGGTGCAGCGGCTGGCGACGCCCGACCGCCTGGCGCAGGCGATCGACGGCAACCTGCGCGCGCTGGACGCCGCCCTCGACTACCAGGCGAAAAACGGCATCCACCTGTTCCGCATCAGCTCGGACGTGATCCCCTTCGGGTCGAGCCCCGTGAACGCGCTCGATTGGATGCGCGACTTCGAGCCGCATCTGGCCGCGCTCGGGCGCAAGGCGCGGCGCCATGGCATCCGGCTGAGCATGCACCCCGGCCAGTACACCGTGTTGAACTCGCCCGATGCCGACGTGGTGGAGCGGGCGAAGCTCGACCTGGCATACCACGCGGCGTTCCTCGACGCGCTCGGGATGGATGCGAGCGGAAAGATCGTGCTGCACGTGGGCGGCGCGTACGGCGACAAGCCTCGCGCGCTCGAGCGGTTCGCCAACGCGTACGCGACGCTGCCCCTCGCGGTGCGCCGACGGCTCGTCATCGAGAACGACGACCGGCTGTTCACCGCCCAGGACGTGTTGGCGCTCAGCCGTGCAACCGGAGCGCCCATGGTGTTCGACACGCTGCATCACGAGCTGAACCGCGAGCCCGACGCGCCGGACTGGCGAGCGCTGTTGGACGAGGCGGCCGCCACCTGGAAGCCCGAGGACGGCGCGCAGAAGATGCACTACGCGCAGCAAGCCCCTGGTCGCAGGCCGGGCAGCCACACCGACACCATCGAGCTTGCGCCCTTTCTCGCGTTCTACCGATCGCTCGCAGAGCATCGGACCGACAGCTCCTTCGGCATGCCCGACATCATGCTGGAAGTGAAGGACAAGAACCTCTCCGCCATCAAATGCATCCTCTGCACCAGCGAGCACGGCCGCTTCAGCCGGCTCGAACGCGAATGGGCGCGCTACAAGTACGCCGTGCTCGAACACGACCAGGCAGCCTACCTCGCCCTGCGGGCGCTGCTCAAGGACAAGCGCACGTGGCCGACCGTTCCGTTCTACGAGATAGTCGAACGCGCGCTGGCCGCACCTGTGGAACCGGGATCGTTCCGCAACGCCGCGCAGCACGTATGGGGCTACGTGGCGCCGCACGCCACCGCGCGCGAGCACGCGGCGTTCGAGCGCCTTCTGGAGCACGACGATCGCCCCGCCGCGAAGCGCAAGCTGCACGCCCTCGCCGAGAAGTACGACCAGCCTTACCTGTTGGAGTCCTACTACTTCGTGCTGTAGCCTTCTTTCGACTTGCGCTTGCGAGGATGTTTTACGCGAAGCATCGGACGACGCCCCTTCGTCGTGCCCTGACGGCGATGCGAGGCCCCGCCCTTTCCTCAGCCGCAGCGAACAAGGGCGCTTGAGCGCTTCGCTCGCTTGGGCAAACACCGCCGAGTAGGTTCGTTTATAACGTGTAGTTATTGAGAATAATTATCAATAATAATGGTATCGTTACATTTCAATCCTGATTATCGGAGTATCATATCGGGCAGAGAGAAGACCTGAACCACCGCCGATCACGGCGGCGCGACGAACATGAAAGAGAGGGATCGTATGCCCAGTTTCCCCAATCCGTTTGCAGGCAACGTCGACCGCAAGATGACGAACACCGAGCTCATGCAGGCGCTCCGTATCGACATCGCGGGCGAGCTTGAAGCCATCTTCCTGTACGACGCCCACTATCAGGCAACCGACGACCCGGCCGCCAAGGCCGTGCTGGCCGACATCCGCGACGAGGAGAAGGCCCACATGGGCGAGCTCATCACGCTGATGCGCCACCT
>NZ_DBFEGU010000019.1:0-6223 GCF_048329335.1 Eggerthella sp.
CTGACCACCACCTACACGGCTTCCCAGGGTCTGCTCCTCATGATCCCCAACATGTACAAGATGGCCGCCGAGCAGCTGCCGTGCGTGTTCCACGTCAGCGCGCGCACGCTGGCCACCCAGGCGCTTTCCATCTTCGGCGACCATTCCGACGTCATGGCGTGCCGCCAGACGGGCTTCGCCATGCTGGCCGAGACGAACGTGCAGGAGGTCATGGACCTGTCGGCCGTGGCGCACCTGTCCGCCATCAAGGGCCGCATTCCTTTCATCAACTTCTTCGACGGCTTCCGCACCTCCCACGAAGTGCAGAAGATCGCCGTGTGGGACTACGAGGATCTCGCCGACATGTGCGACATGGAGGCTGTGAGCGAATTCCGCGAGCATGCGCTGAACCCCGAGCGTCCGGCCATGCGCGGCAGCCATGAGAACGGCGACATCTTCTTCCAGCATCGCGAGGCGTGCAACGGCGTGTACGATGCGCTGCCCGCCATCGTCGAGGACTACATGCACCAGGTGAACGCCAAGCTGGGTACGAACTACGAGCTGTTCAACTACTATGGCGCGCCCGACGCCGACCGCGTGATCGTGGCCATGGGCTCGTTCTGCGACGTGGTCGAGGAGGTCGTGGACTATCTGAACGCCCAGGGCCAGAAGGTGGGCCTCGTGAAGGTGCGCCTGTATCGCCCGTTCGTGAGCGAGAAGTTCATGGCCGCGCTGCCCGCGACGGTGCAGAAGATCGCGGTCATGGACCGCACGAAGGAGCCGGGCGCGCTCGGCGAGCCCTTGTATATGGACGTCATCAACGCGCTCGCGCACGAGGGCCGCGCCGATCTCACGGTGGTAGGCGGCCGCTACGGCCTGGCGTCGAAGGACACCCCTCCGTCTTCGGTGTTCGCCATCTACCAGGAGCTGGAGAAGGACGCGCCGGCGCGCGAGTTCACCGTGGGCATCGTCGACGACGTGACGAACCTGTCGCTTCCCGAGGATCCGAACAGCCCGAACACCGCAGCCGAGGGCACCATCGAGTGCAAGTTCTGGGGCCTCGGCGGCGACGGCACGGTGGGCGCGAACAAGAACTCCATCAAGATCATCGGCGACCACACCGACAAGTACGTGCAGGCATACTTCCAGTACGACTCGAAGAAGACCGGCGGCGTGACCATCAGCCACCTGCGCTTCGGCGACTCGCCTATCCGCAGCACCTACTATGTGAACAAGGCCGACTTCGTGGCTTGCCACAACCCCTCCTACGTCACCAAGGGCTTCCGCATGGTGAACGACGTGAAGCCGGGCGGTGCGTTCATGATCAACTGCCAGTGGACGCCCGAGGAGCTTGAGCACCACCTGAACGCCGAGGCGAAGCGCTACATCGCCAACAACGACATCAAGCTGTACACCATCAACGCCATCGACCTCGCCGCTGAGATCGGCATGGGCAAGCGTACGAACACCATCCTGCAGTCGGCGTTCTTCACGCTGGCCAACGTGATCCCGCAGGACGAGGCGCTGCAGTACATGAAGGACGCCGCCACGAAGTCCTATATGAAGAAGGGTCAGGACGTCGTCGACATGAACCATCGCGCCATCGACGCGGGCGCCACGGCGTTCGTGCAGGTGGAGGTGCCTGCAAGCTGGGCGAACGCTGTGGACGAGAACGAGGCTCCGACGCTCGAGGGTCGTGCCGAAGTGGTGAAGATGGTGCGCGAGATCATGGAGCCGGTCGGCCGTATGGACGGCGACCGTCTGCCGGTGTCGGCGTTCGTCGACCACGCCGACGGCCAGTTCGAGCAGGGCGCGGCCGCCTACGAGAAGCGCGGCGTGGCTGTGAGCGTGCCCGCGTGGGATGCCGCCACGTGCATCCAGTGCAACCAGTGCGCTTTCGCGTGCCCGCATGCCACCATCCGCCCGTTCGCCCTCACCGAGGAAGAGGCTGCTGCGGCTCCCGCCGCTACCGTCATGGTGCCTGCGAAGGGCAAGGCCGCTGCCGGCCTGCAGTACACGCTGGCCATCTCGCCGCTCGACTGCATGGGCTGCGGCGTGTGCGTGAACGTGTGCCCGTCTGACTCGCTGGCAATGGTATCCACGGAAAGCCAGCTGGCGCAGCAGGACGTGTTCGACTACTGCGTGGACAACGTGTCCGACAAGCCCGCGCTCGAGGATGCCACGGTCAAGGGCAGCCAGTTCAAGCAGCCGCTGCTGGAGTTCTCCGGCGCCTGCGCCGGTTGCGCCGAGACGGCGTACGCCAAGCTGGTCACCCAGCTGTTCGGCGATCGCATGTACGTCGCGAACGCCACGGGTTGCTCGTCCATCTGGGGCGGTCCGGCCGCTACGTCGCCGTATACGGTGAACGCCGAGGGTCGCGGGCCTGCGTGGTCGAACTCCCTGTTCGAGGACAACGCCGAGCACGGCCTGGGCATGTTGCTGGGTCACGAGGCGGTGCGTGACCGCCTGGTCGGCAAGTTGGAAGCCATGGCAGCTAACGACAAGACGCCGGCTGAGACCAAGGATCTTATCGCGGCGTACCTCGACACCATGGCCGATGGCGAGGCGAACGCCAAGGCCGTCGAGGCGCTCGTTCCCGCGCTCGAGGCTGCTGCCGAGAACGGTTGCCCGGAGGCGCCCGAGATCCTGCAGAACAAAGAGTACCTGAACAAGAAGTCCGTCTGGATCTTCGGCGGCGACGGCTGGGCCTACGACATCGGTTACGGCGGCCTCGACCACGTGCTGGCATCCGGCGAGGACGTGAACGTGTTCGTGTTCGACACCGAGGTGTACTCCAACACCGGCGGTCAGGCTTCGAAGGCAACCAACATCGGCCAGGTCGCCCAGTTCGCGGCCGCGGGCAAGGATGTCAAGAAGAAGAGCCTCACCGAGATCGCGATGGCGTACGGCTACGTGTACGTGGCGCAGGTTGCCATGGGCGCCAAGCCGGCCCAGACCATCAAGGCCATCGCCGAGGCCGAGGCCTATCCCGGACCGTCGCTGATCATCGGCTACTCGCCGTGCGAGATGCACTCCATCAAGGGCGGCATGGCGAACTGCCAGGACGAGATGAAGAAGGCCGTCGACTGCGGCTACTGGAACCTGTTCCGCTTCAACCCGGCCGCCGAGCCCGGCAAGAAGTTCACGCTGGACTCCAAGGAGCCTGCGGGCGGCTACCAGGAGTTCCTCATGAACGAAGCGCGTTATAGCCGTCTGACCCGCGAGTTCCCTGAGCGCGCCAGCGAGCTGTTCGAGCGCAACGAGAAGGCGGCCATGGACCGCTACGAGCACCTGCTCAAGCTCAAGGACGTCTACGCCGAAGCGTAAGCCGTTTTCAAGGAACACGATGAACGAAAGCCCCCGACGCGAACGAGCGTCGGGGGCTTTTTGCGTCCGAGAGTTGTTCTTCGTTGATGTTGTACGAAAATGGTTGTACAATTGAGCACACGAAAGGAGTCGGCATGGACGATTCTATGGTTACGGCACGCATGCTGGATGAAAAGAAGCGCAAAGGCGCTCGCATCCTTGCGCGAGAGGGTCTCAGCGCTTCTCAAGCGATCAACCTCATGTACGACAAAATGATCGAGGAGGGGGAGGCGGGTTTCCTTCGAGCCGATTCGAGCCGTATCGGCGATGAGGCGAAGTGGGCCGCTGCTTCTCGCTTCGTCGATTCTCTATCCTCGAAGCGCGCTTCTCGTTTCGACGATATGACTAAGGCAGAGGTGAGGATGGAGCGCCTGCGTTCGAGGGGCATGATGTGATATGGCTCGCATGAAGCTCCTGTTGGACACCAATGTCGTTATCGATTATCTGCATGAGCGCGAGCCATATTACGAAAAGGCGCGCTTGCTCATGACGGCGGGCCGTGTGGGGGAATTCAGTCTCTGGATCACCTCGTCGCAGGTGACCGATCTTATCTACATCCTCTCGGAGGGCGGGAAGCGCTCGCTGTTGTCGCATGTGCTTGAGCAGCTGCGAGGGATGCGGACGTTCGTGAACGTGCATGCCGTCAGCGATCGGGAGGTCGATCGGATGCTGGCAGCCTCGTGGAAGGATCCGGAAGATTCGCTTATCTTTGAATCGGCATTGGAGATGCGCGCCGATGCAATCGTCACGCGCAATCAGAAAGATTTCGAGTCATCGGTGATCAAAGTGGTGGACTGCGACGAATTCTTCGTCTGGATGCGCAAGGACTTCGGATTGGACTACGAAGAGGTGGTCATCTAGCGAGATGCGTGATCGGACGCATATGAGTGAAACGTGGTCGGCTTCCCCTTCGGGGTGAAGCCAATTGCGATTCGTGCCCAGTGCGTCTATCCGCACCGCGATGCGCAGAGCTTCGGGCCGTCGTGCGAACGGGCGGGTATCAGCCGCCCGTTGCGCAAGACGGGCGGGCGCTCATGCGCTACCATGGGGGCACCCGATTTCAGAAGGAGCCGACGCACGCCATGGACGAAGCACGCGAGCCCACCCCTCATGCCCTGACGCGATTCTCCGACGAGGTGCGCGGCTGGTTCCTCGATGCCTTTCCCGAGCCCACGCCGTTGCAGGAGCGTGCCTGGGACGTTATCGAGGGCGGCGAGAACGCGCTGGTCATCGCACCCACCGGCTCGGGCAAGACGCTTGCTGCGTTCCTGTTCGCCATCGACGAGCTTATGCGCGAGAAGGCGGCGACGGCGGATTTGCCGAAGAAGGAGCGTCCCGGCAAGGGCGTGCGCGTGCTGTACATCTCGCCGCTGAAGGCGCTCGGGGCGGACGTGGAGCGCAACTTGCAGGCGCCGCTCGCCGGCATCGCGGCGCGCATGGCGGCCGCAGGCGGCGCGATGCCCGAAGTGCGCACGGGCATGCGCACGGGCGACACCACGCCCGATCAGCGCCGTAGCCTGCAGCGCAACCCGCCCGACATCCTCATCACCACGCCCGAGTCGCTGTACCTCATGCTCACGTCGCAGGCGCGCGAGACGCTGCGCACCGTGGAAACCGTCATCGTCGACGAAGTGCACGCGTTGGCGGGAAGCAAGCGCGGCGCGCACCTGGCTTTGAGCCTCGAGCGCCTCGACGACCTGCTGGACGAGCCGGCGCAGCGCATCGGGCTGTCGGCCACCGTGCGTCCGCGCGACGAGATCGCGCGCTTCCTGGGCGGGCCCCATCCCGTGCGCGTCGTCGCCTCCGAGGGGCGGCCCGACATGGACGTGCGCGTGCGCGTGCCCGTGCGCGACATGACCGCCGTGCCGACGTTCGGGGGAAGCGACCTGACGGGGGGCGGCGCGGGAAAGCGCGGGGGAGGGCCGCGCCGCGCGCCTGCGGAGGAAGCGTGGAAGTCCGACCGCGCCCTGCGCGCCGCCATGGCGAAGTCCTCGCTCCCGGCGAGCACGACGAGTCCCGACAGCCGTCTCGGCTCGTCTTCCATCTGGCCCTACATCGAAGCCTCCATCCTCGACGAGGTGCTGGCGCACCGCACCACCATCGTGTTCGTGAACTCGCGCGGGCTGTGCGAGAAGCTGACGGCGCGCCTGAACGACCTGTACGCGAAGCGCATGGGCATCGCGCGCGGCGTCGATGCGGACGCCCCGGCGGCGCCCATCCGCTCGGATCTGGGCTCTACGGCGGACATGTCCACGGGCGCGCCGGCCGTCATCGCGAAGGCGCACCACGGATCGGTGTCGAAGGAGAAGCGCCTGCAGGTGGAGCGCGAGCTGAAAGCGGGCGAGCTGCCGTGCGTGGTGGCCACCTCGTCGCTGGAACTGGGCATCGACATGGGATCCATCGATCTCGTGCTGCAGGTGGCGGCCCCGCCGTCGGTGGCCAGCGCCCTGCAGCGCATCGGGCGCGCGAACCACCAGGTGGGCGGCCGCTCGACGGGGTCCATCTTCCCGCGCACCCGCACCGAGATCATCGACGCGGCCGTGGCGGCCGAAGGCATGTACGAGGGTCGCATCGAGCAGACGGCGCTCGTGAAGAACGCGCTGGACGTGCTGGCCCAGCAGACGGTTGCGGCGGTGGCCATGGACGAGCTGGCGGCGGACGACTGGTTCGACACCGTGCGGCGCGCGGCCCCGTATTCCGAGCTTCCGCGACGGGCCTTCGATTCGGTGCTGGGCATGCTGGCCGGCCGCTACGCGACGGCCGATTTGGCCGAGTTCTCGCCGCGCATCGTGTGGGATCGCGAGCGCGGGCGGCTGCTGGCGCGTCCCGGCACGCAGCGCCAGGCCGTCATGTCGGCGGGCACCATCCCCGACCGCGG
>NZ_DBFEGU010000020.1:0-5210 GCF_048329335.1 Eggerthella sp.
AGCTTATCGATGTCCTCGAAGCGCACGAAGCAATCCACCATGCGCTCTCCCGGCATCAAGCGCGTCGCGTACGCTTCGTGGCCGCCCAGCTCGAACGGCAGGGGAACGTCGCCCAGGTTCTCAACGGTGTGCGACTTGACGATCGAGGAACCCTCGAGCGTGAAGTCGACGGTCAATCGGAAATCGAAGGGATAGACGGCCCGGATCCGCTCGTCGGAAGCCGTCTCGAAACGGACGCGCACATCCGAAACCTGCTCGGCGGAAAACAAGCGGTCGCGGCAGAAACCGTGCATCGGCGCATCCACCCGTCGGCCCCCGTTCGCGTACCAACCGTCGCGCAAGCGCCCGATCAGCGGGAACAGCAACGGAGCCCGACGACCCCACACCGCAGGGTCGCCCGACCACATGCGCTCGACGCCGCCGCACACGACGCTCTGCAGCTCCGCGCCCACGGGCGAAACGCGC
Organism: Eggerthella sp.; assembly: GCF_048329335.1. Taxonomy (NCBI): domain Bacteria; kingdom Bacillati; phylum Actinomycetota; class Coriobacteriia; order Eggerthellales; family Eggerthellaceae; genus Eggerthella; species Eggerthella sp. The sequence goes on from NZ_DBFEGU010000020.1 coordinate 466, forward strand.
ACGGACAGCGCGTCGTTCTCCAGCACGAACGTTGACAACTCGTTCATCGGCACTCCTTTACACCGCCCACACGGGAAACGCCCACACCTGCGAGACTATGGGGAAGGCATCTTCGGTCATGCAGAGGATGCACCCCATCCCCACTTCGCGCTTGAAAGCCCGCAGCTCTACAGGAACGTCGTCGAACGTCACTGGATCGATGGCGTTGAGATTGCGGGCGTCCTTCTTGCTTGGCGACGCGGTCTTCTTCACTTCTATCGGAAAGAGCACGCCATCCTGTTCCAAAAGCATATCGATTTCCTTTTTGTCGTTCGTTCTGAAGAAATGCAGCGGAGCTCGCCTGCCCGCATTGAGGAAGCTCTTGTAGACCTCGCCGAATGCGTACGTTTCGAAAATCTGCCCGCTCATGGCACCGACCTCCAACGCCTCGGGACTGCTCCACCCGGAAAGATACGCCGCAAGACCGGTGTCGAGGAAATGCATGACGGGCTGCTTGCTCAATCGTTTTAGGATGTTGTTAGAGTACGGCTCGACCACCTTCACCAGGTAGGAACTTACCAGCAACGAAAGCCACGTCTTCGCAGTCTTCTGATCGATGTCCGCAAGCCTGGCGAGTTCGGCGTACACCACCGGCCTCGACGTGAGGGCAGCGCATGCCGCCATGAACCGTCTGAATTTGAGCTCGTCGCCCACCTGTGCGAGATCCCGGATGTCGCGCATGATATACGTATCCAGATACGACTCGTAACCGCCCGCGCGCAAATCGTCGGGCAGGGCACGGATGCCGGGCAGCGAACCCGCGCATATCTGCCGATACGCTTCCGACACCCCGAAGGGCTTCGCCATATCCACGCGCCGCATGAAGTAGTCTGCGCTGGGCAGATACGGTTCCGAGGGGGTGCCAGCCACCTCGGAATGCGAAAGTCCGAGCATTTCCACGATGCCGACGCGGCCGGCCAGAGACTCGGACACGGCTTTCATCAAGTGCAGCGGCTGGGAACCGGTAATCCACACGGATCCGCAATCATCGCGCTCGTCGACGATCATCTTGATATACGGAAGAAGCTCGGGGGCCTTCTGTATCTCGTCAATCAGAACAGGCGGACGATAGCGCTGCAGGAAAAGCGCCGGATCTTCCTTCGCCGTCTGCAGAATCGCCGTGTTGTCAAGCGTTACGTAAACTCGGTCGACACCGCTCTCGGCCTCTTCCTCCATCAGATGCTTGAGCATAGTCGTCTTGCCGACCTGCCTCGGTCCGGTCACGGCGACTATTTTGAAGTTCTCGGAATAGCGTCTCACCAAAGGTTCGAGCGCTCGTTCGATGTACATGACAACCTCATATCTTCTCAAATCTGGAATACACTACCATTTTTGAGAAATTTTAACAGATGAGGCCAACCTGTCTTCTCGAAACCTTGAGCCGTAGCAGCGTCGTTACGTTCCCGAACCCTGAGAGACGAGCTTTCCTACTCCTTTTCCGCCACGATGCCGTTGCGGTAGGCTTCCAGCAGCTCTTCCAAGTCCGCTATCTGCTGCTTGAGCACCGCGCCGTTGTCGGTGTCGGCCACCAGCGTGCGCTTGTCCACCAGCTCGACCACCTTGCGCGACGAATGGATGTCCAGCTCGTTCACCACGGCGGCGCGCATCGACTCGAGCGGCTCGTGAGCCGCCAGCACGAAGCCGTAGGAGTTCGAGATCAGCGTGTAGCCGGCGATGCCGGTGGTGGGCTGGTAGGCCTTCGAGAAGCCGCCGTCGATGGTGAGCACGCGGCCGCCGCACTTCACCGGATCCTCGCCGTCCTTCACCTTCACCGGCACGTGCCCGCACACGATGCGCGACGTCTCGGGATCCATGCCGAAGTCCTCGAAGATGCCGCCCATCACGTGCTCGTCGTCGAGATAGGAGTAGAACGGGTTCTTGACCTCCTTGCGCGCCTCCTTCTCGGTGATCAGGTACAGCTCGAACGTGGCCATCTTGCTCTTGGCGAACAGGGGCGATCCCTCGCCTAGCCACATATACCACAAAAGGTCGCGCCCGCGCTTGGCGAGCTCCGGGTCGGCGTCGTCGAACGCCGCGCGCACGTAGCGCTCCATGACGTCGTACAGCGCACGGCCCTTGTACGTCTCGCCGAACACCTCCGTCTCCATGAGGGAGCCGTCGGCGTTCAGCGGCACGCATGCGTGGAACAGCAGGTTGCCGTTGCAAACCTTGTACAGGCTGCCCGCATCCAGGAAGAAGCGCATGTGGCGCTGCAGCTTCTCGCAGCCCGTGAACGCCTGCTCGAGGCGCTGCATGACCTCTTCCTCCTCGGGCGTCAGCCGGTAAGGGTCGGCCGGATCCACCGTGGGGAACACCGTGTCGGTCAGCTCGTAGGCGACGCCGTCCAGCATCACCGTGCCGTTCTCGTAGTCGATCTTGTCGAGCAGCTTGCGATCCTCCAGGCCGAAGCCGGGGTTCTCGTCGATGAGCTGCGCCTCCACCTTGAACTGGATGATGGCCATGGCCTTCTGGATCTTGACGTTCATCTCCAGCTCCTGCGGCGGGAGGTCCGGGTTGCCCTTGAGGCCGAAGGCGACGCACGGGTCGTCCTTGTACGCCTCGAGCGCGAACGAGGCCAAGGGCAGGATGTTGATGCCGTAGGCGTCCTCCAGGATGGACAGATTGCCGTAGCGCGCGCAGTTGCGCACGACGTGCGCGATGCAGCCGCGCTGGCCGAGCGAGGCGCCCATCCACACGATGTCGTGGTTGCCCCACTGGATGTCGAGGGAGTGGTGCTCCATGAGCGCGTCCATGATGATGTGCGGATACGGCCCGCGGTCGTAGATGTCGCCGACGATGTGCAGGCGCTCGATAGCCAAGCGCTGGATGAGCAGGCACAGCGCCTCGACGAGCGCGCCGCCGCGATCGGTTCGGATGACGGCGTCCACGATGGCGGCGTAGTAGGCCTGCTTGTCAACGCCGTGGCGGTTCTCCGTCATCAGCTCCTCGATGATGTAGGCGAAATCCTTCGGCAGCGCCTTGCGGACGCGCGAGCGCGTGTACTTCTGCGCGGCGCGCTTGCACACGGCGACGAGGCGCTGCAGCGTGACGGCGTACCACGCTTCGGCATCGTCCACCTGCGACAGCACGAGCTCCATCTTCTCGCGCGGATAGTAGATGAGCGTGGCCAGCGAACGCTTCTCGTTCTCGCTCAGCGAATCGCCGAACACGTCGTCGATCTTGAGCCGGATGGAGCCCGAGCCGTTCCTCAGGGTGTGGGAGAACGCCTCGTACTCGCCGTGGATGTCGGAGGCGAAGAACTCGGTCCCTTTCGGCAGATTCAAAATGGCGCTGAGGTTGATGATCTCCGCCGAAGCCTTGTCCGCAGAGGGAAACAGCCGGGATAGAAGTTCCAGATACCGCATATCGGTCGCGTCCACGATACAACCTCCTCGTCGAATTCTACAGCATGGCGCTCATTCTATACTATCCCGCCCGAGCGGGCTCGAATGCCGTGAAGAAACCGATCGGCGCGCCCCGTCAGCAAAGCGTTCGCTCGGCGACATCCGGATGCGCGAAGACGCATGGCCGATCACTCCCACGTCTTCCACACGTCGGGAGCGTAGCCGACCGTGGCCTGCTTGCCGTTGCGCACCACGGGCTCGGCCAGCACGTGCTGGTTCTCCAGCAGCTTGTCGAACTTCTGATCGGGCGACAGGTACGCGAGCAGCGACACCGTGTCGGCATCCTTCGCCTTCGGATCGACTAGCACATCGATGCCGCCGACCGCGCGGGCGACCGACTCCAGCTCGCCCTTGCTCATACCCTTCTCCTTCAGGTCGATGAACTGGAACTTCACGCGCCGCTCTTTGAAGTAACGCTGCGCCTTCTTCGTGTCGAAGCTCTTCTTCGTTCCGAACACCTGGATATTCATCGCGCTCCTGCTTTCCGTCCGCTCGTCTATAATGACTGAACACGTTATCACCACCTGAAGCCAAAAGCGAGATATTCACCCATGCCATCCATCCAAACCACCATCGCCCGGGAGCTGAACCTGACCGCCGCGCAGGTCGCGGCCGTCATCGACCTCGTAGACCAAGGGAACACCATCCCGTTCATCGCTCGCTACCGCAAGGAGGCCACCGGCGGCATCGACGATGCGACGCTGCGCGATCTGGACGAGCGCCTGACCTACCTGCGCAACCTCGAGGCTCGCAAGGACGAGGTGCTGCGCGCCATCGAGGAGCAGGGCAAGCTCACGGCCGACCTGCGCGCGAAGATCGACGAGGCCACGGTCATGCAGCGCGTCGAGGACCTGTACAAGCCTTATCGGAAGAAGCGCGCCACCCGCGCCTCGAAGGCGCGCGACGCCGGGCTCGAGCCGCTCGCGCTGCTCATCCTCGCGCAAGACCGCAGCGCCAAGGACCCGCTGGCCGTGGCCTCCGGCCTCGTGAACCCGGAGGCGGGATACCCCACGCCTGAGGATGCGCTGCAAGGCGCGCAGGACATCGTGGCCGAGGTCGTCGCCGACGACGCCGAGCACGTCGCCTGCCTGCGCGCGGCCACCAAGCGAAACGGCGCGCTTTCCGTCGAAGCCGTCGACGCGTCCGAGAAAACCGTCTACGAGGCGTACTACGACTTCTCCGAACCCCTGTCGCGCATCCCCAACCACCGCATCCTCGCCGTCAACCGCGGCGAGAAGGAGAAGAAGCTCAAGGTGAAAGTGCGCACCGACGCCGATGCGGCCATCAGCCAGCTGGAACGCC
>NZ_DBFEGU010000021.1:0-16641 GCF_048329335.1 Eggerthella sp.
ATCTCGACTACAGCAAGCGCGATGCGGATGCTTCTTACGACGATGCTTCCGCCGTGCATATCGTGTTGGGCGGAGGGTCGGCGAGCGTAGAGGGCGATGGCGCGACAGTTGACGGCTCTACAGTGACCATCTCTACCGAAGGCGTCTACGTCGTGTCGGGTTCGCTCGACGACGGGCAGCTGGCGGTGGAAGCGCCTGAGGACGCGAAGGTGCAGATCGTCCTTGCGGGCGCGACCATCCACAACGAGGACGGGCCCGCCGTGTACGTGAAGCAGGCCGACAAGTGCTTCATCACGCTGGCCGACGGGACGCAGAACGCGCTCACCGACGGCGCGGAATACGTGCTCGAAGACGGCTCCGACGAGCCGTACGCCACGCTGTTCAGCCGTGCCGACCTCACGTTGAACGGAACGGGAGCCTTGACGGTGACCAGCGCGTACCGCCATGCGGTGTGCTCGAAGGACGACCTTGTGATCACGGGCGGCACCTATGTGGTGAACGCGGTGGAAGACGCGCTGCGCGGACGCGACTGCGTCAAGATCGCGGACGGCGACTTCACGCTGATCGCAGGCGGCGACGGCATCAAGTCGAACAAGGATACGAAAGCCACGAAGGGATTCGTGTCCATCGACGGCGGCACGTTCGTCATCGAGGCCGGCGACGACGGCATCCATGCGCAAACCTACCTGCGTATCGCGGGTGGCGACATCTCCATCGCTGCGGTGGACGACGCGCTGCACTCCAACCTCGAGGGCCTGCTGGCGGGCGGCGCGCTCGATATCGAAGCGGGCGACGATGCCTTCCATGCCGAGACGAAGCTCGTTATCGACGACGGCACGGTGAACGTGAAGGCGTGCTACGAGGGCTACGAAGCTGAGAAGCTGTACATCAACGGCGGCGACACCCATATCGTGGCCAGCGACGACGCCATCAATGCGGCTGCCGCCGATCTCGGCGACGACGGTGCCGACGCTGCGGCCGATGCGTCGGCCGAGGCGCCCGGCTCCGAGGGCGGGACGCTGCCCGACGGCATGGAGGCGCCTGAAGGTGCTCCCGACGGGATGACGCCTCCGGACGGGGTGAACGGCATGGACGGCGAGGCTCCCGAACTGCCCGAAGGCGCGGAGACTCCCGATGCCACGGGCGGCACGCCGCCGTCCGGCGCTCCGCAGCGAAACGGCGAGGGCGCCAACGAGCGCGAGCTCAACGGCGGCGCGCCCGACAATGCATTCGCCGAAGGCGGCGCGGGCGGCATGGGCATGGGCGACGAAAACTGCCTCATCCAGATCAACGGCGGCTACACCGTGCTCGATGCTCAAGGGGACGGCGTGGACAGCAACGGCTCGGTGGAGATCACGGGCGGCGTGCTGCTGGTCTGCGGCCCCACGAGCAACGGCGACGGAGCGTTCGACTACGATCTGACGGCGACGGTGACCGGCGGAACGGTGCTCATGGTGGGTTCCAACGGCATGGCGCAGAACTTCACCAGCGGAGAGCAGCCTTTCGCGTTCGCCGCGGTCAGCGGCTCGGCCGGCCAGAACGTGGCCGTCGTAGACTCCGACGGCACGGTGGTCGCCTCGTTCACGGCGGCCAAGCAGTTCGGCATGGTGCTGGCCACCAGCCCCGCGTTCGTCGAAGGCGGCACGTATTCGCTGGTCATCGGAGGCACCGTGACCGGCGCGAACGCCGACGGCTACACCGACTCCGGCACGGTGGAGGGCGGCTCCACCACCGAGATCGCCGCGTCAACCACCGCATCCGGCGGCATGGGCGGCCTCGGCGCAGGAGGCGGCGGTATGCCCGCCGGCCAAGGCGGCGACGTCCAGCGCGGCATGCGCGGCGGCGCGGGTAGCGGCTTCGGCGGCGGAGCGGCGGCGTAGCCAGCACCCGTTCCAGCGGCGGCCCCGACGGAGTGTTCGTCGAGGTCGCCGTTTTTGGCGCGAGGTCGTCGGTCTGCCTCCTCGATTCTGGCACGAATTTACGGGTATGGCAAAGATTTTGCAGAAAGAGTAAGGACGTGAATCGCAAGAAATAGCAAAACGCCTGGTCGCGAAAACGTCTCCGCCCAATTTCCCCAATCGCTTCTGCCCAACCCGTAAATTTGTGCCAGATTTTTCAAGGTCGAACCGTTGGTAGCCGATTGCATTTGTCGTTCGCAGGTGTGTGAAATTCAGGAACAGCTGGCTCTTTGTCTGCGTTATCGCATATCGCTGGCTCATCTCTAGTAGTGCGGGATTTCGGAAATCCCGTGGGTTAGCCTTCGAACATCATGGCTTCGCGCATATCTGTTGCGTGATCGATTCGATGTGGTTTCGGGCCACCACCAGCAAGGCGATTATCGCCGCCGTCGAAGATGCCATGAGCAAGACGTAGGCCTATTCCGCGATAATCTTACGATCGGAACCTGCAAGGGCGTCGAAGCGGGCTTGCAGGTTCCGACCATGCATCCGCATCCTGGGCTTCGCCTCGTAGTTCCGATCTCCTTGCGGAAGCGTTATCGTCCGGGAAACAGCAGCCGGCGTTCTGCGGCCAGATCGTTCACCGTTTCTATCTGCTTGGCGGTCTGACGTTGGACGGCTTCGATGAAGCGCTCGTCAAGCTGGGCGTTGAGACTCAACACGTCAGCTATGTCATCGAGGAACCCGTCGAGTGAGGACGAATCGTACCACGACAGGTCCTCCACGAGCGCCAGCTGCTGAGAAGGATAGGGGCGAAACGGATGGGCCTCCCACAAGTAGCGCCCATGCTCCAGCTCGTCCGTGGTCGCGCGGCTGTAAAACCCGCATCCGTTGTCGAACAGGGGTGCCACCCGATACCGATCGAGGGTCTCCACCTCGCGCATCAAGCCGAAGTTGTGCGTATGGCGGTCGAAGTTCGCCATAAGATGGTCGGCAACGATCATCTTGCTCACGGCGCGTCCGAGGTTCGACACGCCCAGCGCTTGCCCGGCTTCAAGGTATCCGCGATAGAGGTCGCGCCCCTCCGTCACTCCGGAGGCGGTAAGCACATCGGCTGCGGGGATGAGCTCGGTTTCGGACGTTATGAAGGTTGGGCACGTCGAATAGGCGCGCCCGTGCCGCTCGGTCAGCGAGTATGCAACGAAGTCTTCATCGTCCAGGAGCCGTGCGAGCAGCTTGGTTGCCAACAGCTCGTTGTACGGCTCGCGGTTCTCGTTGCCCGTTCCGCTTTTCACCAGGAGGTTCGTTCCGTCGCGGTGAATCCATGTCTTCGACAGCATGCCAGGCGTGGCGGTGTCGGGCGAGTGGGTTATGCGGGCGGTCGAGGTTCCTGCAGGGGCAGAGCCGCCGAGCAAGGTTTCGCCCAGCGCTTCTTCGTAACCGTTTTCGAAGTAATTGACGTCATGCCAGTCCACGTCGATATCAACGGGCTTGAACCAATACTGATCGGACAGATTGAGTCCCCAGGAATCGAACATGAGGTCGATGCCATGTCGGGCTGCCAGCTCGCGCAACACGGGGGCGAGGTTCGGACGCATATCGGGAATGGAGCGTGAGGCGATCCATGCAGCTAAATCGTATCGGTTCGGCGTTCGCTCTCGAAGGCCGATGCCTAATGGCTTCCAGGCGATTCCTTCGCGCGGCACGATATCGGCCGTTTCGCGCGTGCGTCGGTTGTACACGAAATCGAGCACCGGATGGTTGCGATTCATCAGCGTGAACGGGGCGAGGTTGCGCTCGTTCTTCTCGTTCATCTTCGGGCGGCCTGCGGTTCTGCCCCGCTCGGCTCGCTCGTGGACGGAGCGCTCGTCAAGCATCCAAGATCGTCCGAATCGCTGGGCCTCGAGATCTCCAGACGCTACAAGCGCGTTCACGCGTCTCATACTGATGCCCAAACGCTGCGCCGCTTCCTTGGTCGTGTACATGACTCCTCCCATCCGTTCATTTCCTAAAATTATACCAAACAAAGAATAAATAATTCTCAGATGCTGTAGAAAAAATATTCCTTAATCGGAACATTTTCTGGAGGTGCCTGACGGTCGTATGGAACACTTGCGCGGTTTTGTCCCGAAGGATTTGCTCCTTTCGTCGAATCGGTGACCCTTCGCCGGAAAGCTTCGCGCGCTTTAGCCGATTGGAGTACAATGGGCGAACGAATAAGGAACGAACCCGCACGTCAGGCTGGGGCCGGGCGCCATGCAAGAAGGGATGCGAACATGGCAGACATCACCGAAGTGGATTACATCTGGAAGAACGGGGAGATGATCCCCTGGGCCGAGGCTACCACGCATGTCTTGTCCCACTCGCTGCATTACGGCTCCGGCGTGTTCGAGGGCATCCGCTGCTACCAGAATCCCGAGACGAAGAAGAGCTACGTCTTCCGTCTGCGCGACCATATGGAGCGCCTGCATCGCAGCTGCAAGATCTCTCTGATCGACCTGCCGTACTCGGTGGACGAACTGTGCGACGCGACGATCGAGCTTATCCGCAAGAACAACCTGCCGTCGTGCTACATCCGTCCGATCGTGTACCGCGGCTACGGCGTGATGGGCGTCGATCCCACCGGCGCCCCCACCGACGTGGCTATCGCCGTGTGGCCGTGGGACACCTACCTGGGAGACGGTGCGCTCGACAACGGCGTGGCCGTGGGCGTGTCGTCGTGGCGCCAGCGTACGAACAACTCCATTCCGCCTGCGGTTAAAGCCACCGCTTCCTACATGAACTCTATCCTGGCTAAGCTCGAGGCGAAAGAGCACGGCTATGTTGAGGCCATCATGCTGAACGAGGCGGGGCTCGTGTGCGAGGGCACCGGCGAGAACCTCTTCGTCGTGCGCGACGGCATCTTGTCCACGCCGCCGCTGTCCGACGGACTGCTGGAGGGCATCACGCGCGACACGGTGCTGTGCCTGGCCGACGACCTGGAGATCCCCGCTATCGAGGAGAGCCTCACCCGTAGCGACCTCTACATCGCCGACGAGGTGTTCATGACCGGCTCCGCCGCCGAGCTCACGCCCATCGGCAGCGTCGACGGCCGTGTGGTGGGCAAGCCGGGCGAGATCACTCGCTTGCTGCAGGATCGTTTCTTCGCCGTGTGCTATGGCAACATCGAAGAGTACTCGGAATGGCTGACTGAGATCTAAGTCATAGGTTGGTATGTCGCGAAGCCCCCGCCGTCCGCTGCTTGCGGCCGGCCGGAGGGCTTCGCTTTTTGAGCGAAGGAGCGCCTCTGTGAATCGAATCCTCACGTATGACAGCACGCTGCGAGACGGAGAGCAGTGCGAGGGCATCACGTTGTCGCTTGAGGACAAGCTGCGCATTGTCGAGCGCTTGGACGCGTTCGGCGTCGATTTCATCGAGGGCGGGTTTCCGGCATCGAACCCGAAAGACATCGCGTTCTTCCAGCGCGTGCAGGAGATGCCGCTTAAGCATGCGCGCATCGCGGCGTTCGGCTCAACGTGCAAGAAGGACGTCGCCGCCGAGGACGACCGCGGGCTGGCCGACCTCGTGGCCAGCGGCGCCCCGGTGGTCACCATCGTGGGCAAGACGTGGGACGAGCAGGTCACGCGCGCGCTGTTGACCACGCTCGACGAGAACCTGCGCATGATCCGCGATTCCGTGGCCTACCTCAAGGCGCAGGGTCTCACGGTGGTGTTCGACGCCGAACACTTCTTCGACGGCTACAAGGCGAACGCCGACTACGCGATGGCGTGCGCGCGCGCGGCAAGCGAGGCGGGCGCCGACTCCATCGACCTATGCGAGACGAACGGCGGCGCGCTGCCTCACGAGGTGGAGGCCGTCGTGGCCGCGGTCGCGCGCGAGCTGCCCGGCCAGCAGCTGGGCATCCACTGCCACAACGATTCGGGCTGCGCTGTGGCGAACTCGCTTGCCGCTGTGCGCGCCGGCGCAACTCAGGTGCAGGGCACGGTGAACGGGTTCGGCGAACGCGTGGGCAATACCGACCTGCTCACCGTCATCGCCGATCTCGAGCTGAAGATGGGCTGTACCTGCGTGGGCGAGGAGCGGCTGCGCGATCTGACCAGCGTGGCGCAGTTCGTGGCCGAGACGTGCAACCTATCGGTGCCGAACCACCATCCCTACACGGGCGCGTCGGCGTTCGCGCACAAGGGCGGCCTGCACGCCAGCGCCATCGCGCGCTTCCCCGAGGCCTACGAGCACACGCGTCCCGAGGCGGTGGGCAACACGCAGCGCATGCTGGTCAGCGAGCTGGCCGGCAAGGCATCGCCCATCGCGAAGGCGAAGAACTTGGGCATCGATCTGGCCCAGCACCCCGACAAGACGCAGGAGATCCTCGACGACATCAAGCGCCGCGAGGCGGTGGGCTACTCCTACGAGGTGGCCGACGGCTCGCTTGCGCTGCTGCTGCAATGGCATCTCGGCGCGTACCGGCCGCACTTCACGCTGGAGAGCTTCCGCGTCATCGTGGACGACCACGAGGACACCGGCGCGCTGGCGAAGGACGCCATGTCGGAAGCCACCATCAAGATCCACGTGGGCGACCAGCGCTTCGTGGCCACGGGCGAGGGCGCAGGCCCCGTCGGCGCGCTCGACAACGCTCTGCGCATGGCCATCGTGGCGTTCTACCCCGAAGTGGCCGACATCGAGCTGGTTGACTACAAGGTGCGCATCCTCGACGAGAACGTGGGCACCGACGCCATCACGCGAGTCGTCATCACCACGCGAGACAAGCGCGGCAGCTGGGGTACGGTGGGCGTGTCGGAGAACATCATCGAAGCATCATGGAATGCGCTGGTCGACTCGATCGAGTACGGCCTGATGCGGATTGGGGAGTAGCATGAGCGATCTCAGAACGCCCGAAGTCGAAGACCTCCTGCGCGTGTTCGCGGCGCTTGACGACGAAGACGTGATCTTCTCCCTGCTGGAGGACTTGTTCACCATTCGCGAGATCAAGGAAACGTCCCAGCGCCTGGCCGTTGCGCGCCAGTTGGATGCCGGCAAGTCCTACTCCGCCATCGAAGAGGCCACCGGCGCGTCGGCCACCACCATCGCCCGCGTGTCGAAGTGTCTGAGCTACGGTGCCGGCGGCTACAACGCCGCCCTGAACGCCCTAGACGACGCCGAGAAGAAGCGCCGCTAGCGCGGTCGCCTGCTTCCGGAATCCTGCCGCAAGCTCGATTCTGCCCGGTTCCCGTCACGGATCGCCTCACGCGTTCGGCAACCAGGTGAACTCGGGCCGCGAGGCCGCGAACAACGTCGCGGAGTTCCTGAAGGCGTAAACCCACCCTCTTCCGAAGCTGGGGCGCGGAATCCCTCCCTCCCCGCCGTCGTCCCGGCTTCGGAATTCTGCATTTGGGCGCAAACGGGCACCCATGACAATTTTGCGAGCAGAAAAGAGCCCCAGGCGGCGGAAGGATTTTCTGTCACCTGGGGTTTCTCTAGTTGCTCTGCGGGGGCGGCCGCCGTTTCGCCCTCCCGGATTGTCATGGGTGCCCGTTTGCGCCCACGACATGGGATTGCTGCGTCGGATTGTCATGGGTGCCGTTTTGCGTCCATGACATGGAACCTTGCGGCGCGCGGAATGGCTCGCGTCACCCGGCGACGGGCGCCGCGTCCTCGTCCGGCCTTGCGGGCGGTTTCGCGGCGCTTCCGTCGCTCGACCCGCTCGCCGGCAGCGCCACGGGATCGCCGTACTCGTCGATCGTCCCGTTCGCACGGCCCTCGATGTAGGCTGTGCGCGCCTTGCCGCGCCTAAACGTCACGGGCGCCTTCCCCGAGCTCAGCTGGTAGCAGTACCAGAACACGAACGGGATGCCGATGATGCCGTTCGCCATGCCCCACCAGTACATCACGTCGGGGCTGAACCATGCAGCCGAGTTCATGATGGTGGGGAACAGCAGCGGGAAGCAGCTGCGCAGCAAGAGGTGCGCGCCCAGCGTGTAGATGCGCCCGGTGATGTACAGCTCGGGACGGCGCATGATGATGGGGTACAGCTCGGCCGCAGCCAGGATGCAGCAGGTGGACGCGAAGAACTCGTGTCCTTCGGCGTACACGAAGCACGCGTTCCACGTGGTGTACAGGAAGTTCCACATGGGGACGGTGTAGGACAGGATCTCGCCGTGGCTGGACGTGTCGTACTTCCAGTACTTGTCGCCGAACGGCATGGTAACGCACAGGATGAAGCCGGCCAGCGCGTTCATCATGTTGCCCATCTGCATGTCGCGCAGCGTGGCCTCGGCAATGTTGCAGAACACGATGCCGTACAGCGTCCAGCGCACCCAGCGTTTGCGCATGAGCCGCCAGAACGGCGTGTCCTTCTGCTGCACGGCGGCGATGCGGCCCAGACCTGCGAAGATGAGCGGCAGGATGACGGAGAGGTTTTTCGCCCACCGGAACCAATCGTCTCCGGGGATGTTGATGATCCATAGCGGAATGGTGACGAGCGACACCACCCACACCCACATGGACGTTCGATAGTGCCGTCGCATGAACTCGGTCAGCAGCATGAGCAGAACGGTGTACACGACCATCGATATGGGAGTGATCCAGACGGGCACGGTCATGAGAAACCCCTTTCCCCAGGTAGCGCTATTATTGTCAGTCTATCATCGGGGGTGGTGCCGCTTCTTTCACAAACGACCTCTTGATGTGAAAGACTTCCACGCCCGAGCTTCGTATACTCGCTTCAAGGCGCTGTGCGTCGTCGATGGGACGAGGGCCATGTGTCCGAACTGCCGCCAGGCAACGGCGGGAAACGAGGGAGCGAAGGGGGCTTCATCATGGGTATTCTGTACCAAGCGGCCGACCCGCTGTACTGGGTCATTTGGCTGTTCATTTTGTTCGCGCTTATGGCGTTCAACGAGTTGGGACGCACGTCGCTGTGGGCAGGCATCGCGCTGTTCGCGGTTGTTCCCATCGTGCTGACCGTCTTCGTGTGGCCCATCACGGCGGCTCCCGGCAACGAGTACGGCACGGGCACGTGGTTCAACTGGGTGAAGACATATTCGGCACTTGCCGGCTGCTTGGGCTTCATGGCGCTGCGCTTCGTGAAGTGGCGCGGCGCGGACGGCACGACGCACCACCTGTACGAGAAGCGCTGGGCGCTGTGCTTTCCGCCGCTCATCCTGGCCGTCAACATCGCCGAGGCCGTCGTTCGCGACTTCCAGGTGTTCAGCTTCGGCCTGTGGCAAGGCGGCGTGGTCGAGAACCTGTGGACTATGTCGGGTCCCTGGAACATCATGAACGGCATTGCCGGTATCCTCAACATCGTCACCATCTGCGGCTGGTTCGGCATCTTCATCTCGAAGGATTCGTCGAAGGACATGATCTGGCCCGACATGATCTGGGCGTGGATCATCGCCTACGACCTGTGGAACTTCGCCTATACGTACAACTGCATCTCCGACCACTCGGCCTACGCCGGCCTCGCGCTGCTGCTGGCGTGCACTATCCCCACGTTCTTCATCAAGAAGGGCGCCTGGTTGCAGCATCGCGCGCAGACGCTGGCGCTGTGGATCATGTTCGTGATGACCGTTCCGCAGTTCGCCGATGTGCTGGCGCCCATTCCCACCACGCACAACCCTACGGCGTTCTTCGCGGTCAGCTTCCTGGCGCTTGCGTCGAACGTGGCGTTGGCGGCGTACCAGTTCCGTAAGATCCGCAAGCTCAAGTTGAACCCGCTCAAGGACGAGCTGTACGCCGACACGAAGTCGTATCAGGAGCTCGAAGAGGCAAACCGCTAGAGAACCCCGTATAATGGACGCCAAGCGTAATCGTTGCGCGCGGCGTCCATGCGCGCCTGAACGCAGGAGGGCGCGATGCGGCTCGACAAAGAGAATCAGGGAATCCGCCCGCCGGGGCGCGAGCGTTCTGCGGTCGAAAGCAGGAGGCTCGGCGGCCCGGCGGGCGAGATCATGCTGGCGGCGCGCACGTTGTTCGAACGGCGCGGGGTGGGGAAGACCACGGTGAAGGACATCGCCGCCGAGGCGAACGTCACGCGCGAGCTGGTGTACTACTACTTCGAGAACAAGCAAGCCGTCATCGATGCGGTCATCGACGATTATGTGGAGGACCTCGTGGAAAGCGTGCTCGTGTGGAACGAGTCGCGCGTGTTCGGCGACACGGCAGGGTCGCTGCGGTCGTGCATCGCGGCGTTTCGCCGTGCACTGTACGACGCGAACGGGCTTCGGCCCATGATTCGCGTGTTGGAGGAGCTGGGCGTGCGCGACGCCTTCGACGTGCGCGCGGTGCGCGAGACGGTGGATTGCCTGAGCGGTCGGGTGCTGGTCGAATACGCCGAGTACCATCAGGTCGAGATCGAATTCGTATACGAGATGTTCTGCGTGGTGATCTTCGGGCTGGTAGGCCTCGTGAAGATCGACCCCGACATCAGCGACGAGGCTCTCATGAAGGTGGTGGAGCAGACGCTGCACCTCGACATGGAGCCGCTTGCGCTGGATGCCTCGGCCAAGCGGCAGGACAGCGCATCAGTTTAGGCACCTCCCCTGTTCTTTTAGATGACGCCAAAATCGTGTATTCATCTGCGACTACGTTCAGCGCGTGGAGATCGCGTGACCGTTACCCGGTCGTGCTATAGTTGTTGCGAATTCGTTGTTCGCTGCGGTGCCGAATCGTCAAAATACGAGCATGAGAGTCAAGCATGAGGCATACGCGGCGGATTCGAGGAGGTTTTGCATGACTGATTTCACGCGCGGCCTCGATCGCCGCACGTTTATATTTGGCGCGGCTGCCCTGGGTGCGGCCACGCTGTTGCGGCCGACGCTCGCTTTTGCCGAGCCCACGTCCGCAGACAAGTTCGCCGAGGCCGATTCCGTTCGCGCTCGCATCAACGAGATGCAGGAGCAGCTGACCATCGCCGGTGAGAACTATTACAAAGCGCTCGACGAGCACGAAGCGGCCGTCCAAGCCGTTGCCGACGCCCAGGCGCGCATCGACGAAGCGAACGCCCGGATCGCCGAGTTGCAGGACAAGCTGAGCAAGCGGGCGCGCAGTATGTATCGCAGCGGCCAGACCACGGCGCTCGACGTCATCTTGGGAGCCACGACGTTCGAGGAATTCGCCACAAGCTGGGATTTGCTGAACGATATCAACGACAACGATGCCGCGATGGTGCAGCAGACGAAAGACCTGCGCGCCGAGGTGGAGGCGGCGAAGATCGAACTCGAAAAGCAAGAGCGTATCGCTGCCGAAAAAGCCGAAGAGGCGGCGCGCATCAAAGCTGAGGCAGAGCAGACCATCCAAACGCTGGAAGCCACGCTGCAACAGCTTGACGCCGAGGCTCAGGCGCTGCTGGTCCAGGAACAGGAAGCGGCACGTGCTGCCGAAGCTGCCGCTGCGGCAGCCGAGGTCAAGCGCACGTACGCCTACAGCACGCCGAGCGCGTCCATCCCGTCCCAGGGCTCGGTGGTGGACTACGCGCTGTCGCGCATCGGCTGCCCCTACGTGTGGGGTGCCGCCGGTCCGAACGAATTCGACTGCTCCGGATTGGTGACGTGGGCATACGCTCAAGTGGGTATTTCGGTGCCCCATCAGACCGAGTCGATGTACTATGCCGCCGCCGCGCGTTTGCCGGTCTCCGAAGCGCAACCCGGCGATGTGCTGTGGATCAGCTACGGCGACGGGTACAACGGACATGCTGGCATCGCCTGCAATGCCGGGGGCACGCACTACGTTCACGCCCCCACGTTTGGCGCGCGCGTGCGCGATACCGATCCGCTGAGCTGGGCCGGGTTTACGCATGCGCTCCGATTCGCATAAGAAGGAGAACCAAGTGACCACGCTGTTTGTGAACGCGTGCATGCGCGGCGAGGCATCGCGCACGCTCGCGCTGTGCCGCGAATACCTGGAGCGCTTCGACGACGTCGTGGAGGTTGACGTTGCGGCGCTCGATCTCAAGCCGTTCGACGCCGATCGTGTGGCGTACCGTACGGAGAAGCAGAGGGCAGGGGAGTGGGACGATCCCATTTTCAGCCTATCGCGCCAGTTCGCGGAAGCCGACGACATCGTCATCGGTGTGCCGTACTGGGATCTTTCGTTTCCGGCTGCGTTTAAAACGTACCTTGAACATGTCAGCGTGTGCGAGTTGACGTTCCATTACACCGAGGACGCGCGCTGCGAGGGCATCTGCAAAGCGAAGCGCATCACGTACATCACCACGTGCGGCGGCTTCGTAGAGGGTGCAAACTTCGGTTACGAGTACATCGTTGGCATCGCCAAGATGTTCGGCATTCCCGAAGTCCGCTTCGTGGCGGCCGAGGGGCTGGACATCGTGGGCATCGACGTCCAGGAGCAGATGGACAAGGCTCGTGCCCAGATGGCGAAACTCGATTGAGCGAGTCCGGCAAAACCTATGCAGGGGGACCGACGGTTTCTCGTCGGTCCCGATTTTCGCATCCCGAGGGGTTCGATGACGGCTTGTCCATCATCGCGGTATCCATTATGGTGCAGCGCGCTCTCAACTGCGTGGATCCTCGACTTGTCGACCACGGGTTGCGGGTGGCCGCGGTGCTCGATGCCATGCTGGAAGCGAAGGGCGTGACCGATCCAACGCAGCGCCGCGCAGCGTACCTCGTGGCGTTGCTGCACGATGTAGGCGCCTATCGCACGGAGGAAATCGACCGTATGGTGGCGTTTGAAACGGAAAGCGTGTGGGAGCACTCGTTTTACGGATATCTGTTCTTCAAAGAGCTTACGCCGCTCGGCGCCTATGCGGACGTGATCCTGTACCACCACCTGCCTTACGATCGGTTCACCGACCAAGATCCGTACGTAAAATTCCTGGCCGGGGCCGTGCATGTGGCCGACCGGGTGGACGTGTTGCTGCTGGAGCGTCCTCAAGCGGATGTCGTCGAGGTAGAGCGTCTGCTGGCTGCATCGCGACCTGGCGCGTTCTCGCCCGAGGCGGTCGCCCTGTTTTTCGAGGCGCAGCGGCGTTTCGACGTGCTCGCTCGTCTGAGGAGCGGTGTGAAACAGCCTGACCGCTCGCATATCGTGGATGATCCGGACGGTACCGGCTCGGCGTCTTCGTTCCTCGACATGCTCGTGCATGTCATCGATTTTCGCAGCCGGCATACCGTCACCCATACGGTGACCACGGCATGGGTTGCCTATGAGTTGGCGTTGCGCCTGATCGGCGACCAGCGCGCGGCTGCTCGCGTGTACACGAGCGCGCTTGTGCACGATGTGGGCAAAATCGGCATTCCGCTGTCCATTTTGGAGAAGCCGGGGAAGCTCGATGACGAGGAAATGAAGGTCATGCGGACGCACGTGGAGCTGACCGAGGATATTCTCGAGGGTTGCATAGAGCCCGTGCTGTTGCAGGCGGCTGCCCGCCATCACGAGAAACTCGACGGATCGGGATATCCGCGCGGTCTTCATGCGGCTGAATTGTCCATGCCCGACCGCATCATAGCCGTGGCCGACATCGTGAGCGCGCTTGTGGGCACGCGTAGCTACAAGAAGGCGTATCCTAAGGAGAAGGTGCTCGAGCTGCTGGCCTGGCACGTCGAGACCGGCAAGATCGATTGCATCGTGGTCGAGACCATGACGCGCGACTACGATGCCATCATGTTGTCGGTCGCCGCAGCGTGCCAGCCAGTGGCTGCCGCGTATGAGCGCGTGCAGAGCGCTTATGCGCTGATGCTGGGAAAACTGAAAAGGTGGCAAGCTGAAAACGAGGGGAGAAGCGCATGAAGCGCCTGTTGATCGTAGTGGACTATCAGAACGATTTCGTGGACGGATCGCTGGGCTTTCCCGGTGCCGAGCTTCTGGAGGAGCCCATAGCCGCGAAAATCGAAGAGTACCGCAGCGCGGCCGACGTGATCGCGTTCACGTTCGACACGCATCGTTGCGACTATTTGGAAACCCAGGAAGGGCGCAACCTGCCGGTGGAGCACTGCATCGAGGGCGCGCCCGGACACGCGCTGTACGGGCGCATCGCCGAGCTCATCCGTCCGACGGACGAGGTGTTCGAGAAGCCTTCGTTCGGTTCGGCAGACTTGTTCGAATGGTTGCGCGCAGCGCAGCCGCCGTTCAAGAGCATCGAGCTGGTGGGCCTCGTGTCCAACATCTGCGTGATCTCGAACGCCGTGCTGGCGAAAGCGGCCTGCCCCGAGGTGCCCGTCATCGTGGACGCCGCCTGCACCGCTTCGTTCGACGACTCCCTCAACGAGAAGGCCCTCGACGTGCTGGAGGGCCTGCAGGTCCAAGTGACCAACCGCTAACCGAGGCTGCGGCGGCCGTCGGGCCGCCACAGCTGTCGGACTTTCGTTTACGCCAACGCCTCCACGTCGGCTTCCGTGACGGGGCTCTTGGATTCCAGCTTGCCGCCGGTGGCTGCCTGGATGCCGCAGATGCGCCCGGTCATGATGCAGTGCCCGGCCGACATGCCGCCCTGGTACATCGACCAGTCGGGGCTGCCGCACAGCTGGCCGGCGCTGAACCCGGTCACCCAGAGGTTCGGGATGACTTCGCCGTCCGTGCGAAGCGCCTGGTAGTTCTCGTTCACGGTGACGCCGGCGCACAGCGCGGACACGCGCACGTGCTTATGGATGCCCCAGAACGGCGCCTTCTCGATCTTCTTGAGGTACTTCGCCTGCTTGCCGAAGTCCGCATCGAACCCGGCGTCGACCATCTCGTTATAGCGCGCGACGGACTTCTTGAGCGCATCGGCGGGGATCTCCAGCTTCGCCGCAAGCTCGTCCAAGGTGTCGCAGCAATACGTGCCGATGAGGCTTTCGATGACGTTCGCGCCGCTTTCGGCCGAGCGGTCCATCTTCACGTCGGGCATGTACACCTGGATCTTTTCCTTGTCGGTGGGCTTGCCGCCCCACTCCGTGACCTGCTCGACGTAATCGTCGTCGAAGATCTGGGAATACCAACCCGGTTTCGGCTGGTTGCGCAGCACGCAGTTCACTTCCTCGAACACGCAGTCCTCGTTCATGAAGCGTTCGCCGTCCTCGTTCACGAACAGGAACGGCTCGTCGAACATGGGGCCGGAGTCGAAGTCGTGCATCATGTGGGAGTGGCCCACGGGCACGAACCCGGCGCCCACGGCCATGGACATGAGGATGCCGTCGCCGGTCTTGTTGCTCTGCTTGCGGTCGAACTCCTTCACGTCGGGGCAATAACGCTCCACGAGGCTCTGGTTGTTCTGGTAGTCGCCGGTGGACAGGATGACGCCCTTCGTGGCGTTGAACTTGATGTAGGAGCTGCCGCTTTTGCCGATCACGCCGGTCACGGTTCCTGATTCGTCGGTGACCAGCTGCACGCCCGGCGTCGAGTAGAAGAACTCCACGCCCTTGCTGGCGGCCAGCTCGGCCAAATGCTCCACCATCGTGCCGTTGTTGTACGGCTTCGGGCCGAACATGATGCTGCGGCGCGCGCATTTGCTGCCGTCCTCGTATTCGGTCACGGCCGTGGGACGCACCGTGTAAGGCGGGAAGCCCGCTTCGGCCGTGCGCACCTGCGTCCAGCGGATGGCCTCGCCCGAGTACTTGCAGTACGTCTCTGCCAGCTTGCGGTCGGCGCGCCAGCGGCAGTCCTCGAGGTAACCTTGCAGGTAGTTCATCACGCCCTGCTCGTCGCTTTGGTCGAGCAGCACGCCCGAGCAGGTGCCGCCCTGGGCGATGGGCTTCGACTCCTTCTGCAGCACGGCGACGGTCGCGCCCTCCTCGAGGGCGCTCAGCGCGGCGGGCACGCCGCCCGTTCCCGCGCCTACCACCACGACGTCGAACGTCTTCTCTTCGGCGATGTCGGTGATGGGCTCGACGATGACGGGCGATTCCTCGAAGTCGCTCGCCTGGAGCCCTTCGGGAAAGCTCGATGCCGCCTCTTCGACTTTGGCGTCGGAAGCGGCAGGCGCGCAGCCTGCAAGCCCTGCGCCCGTGGCGACGATGCCGGTTGCGAGCGCCCCCTTCAGAAAGTCTCGACGATTCAGTTCCATTGCTCCCTCTCCTTTCCTTGATGCTCGTGCGCGCTTGGATGCGGGCTTTGCGCCGCATGGGAGGGATGGGCGGCCCTCGGCCTGCATCCAAGCTTGTTCGAAGCTACCAAGCGAGGGCGGGTTTTTCCTCCTACAAACGGTATGAAGTTGCAGGCGGGGAGGCATCTCATCCTGGTTTTCTGATATAAACGTAGGCAGGGAGGAAGGGGTCTTATGGGTTCGATTCGTTCTCTTTTCGCGCGAACGCCCGGAATCGGCTGGGCGGTCGTCGGGTTGGCATGCGCGCTCATGGTGCTGGAAGTCCAGCGCATGCCCGTCGCCCGGTTCGTGAGCTTTTCCATGTTCGCGCCGCTTCCGTACGCCGTCGAGGCTGCGGCGATGCTGGCCATCGTCGTTCTGTACCGGGTGCGCGGCGCGCTGCGCGTGAGCGACCTTCGCGCGGTGCGGGTTACGGTCGCCCTCTTGTCGGCGGCGGCTACCTGGCTTCTTCTGTATTCCCCCTTGGCCGACGACGGCTTGGCGCTGGCCGCGCTCGTGTTGTACCGGGTGGCGACGGGGCTGCTGCTGGTCCTCTGGGGCGAGCGGCTCGTGCCGTTGGGCGCGCGTCGCACCGCCTGCGCATTCGCGGCCGCCTGCTTGCTGTCCGGGCTGCTGACCATGGTTCTCGCGCTGTTCTCGGGCGAGGTGGCGCGCGTGCTGCTGGGAGCGTTGCCGGTGGCGGCCGGCGGGCTGTTCGTGCTGTAC
>NZ_DBFEGU010000022.1:0-32854 GCF_048329335.1 Eggerthella sp.
CCACTACGTGGCCATCGAGCAGCTGAGGTACCCTTCCATCAAGGTGGAGTACGACGTGCGCGCGGACGATTTTCTCGTGCCGTCGTTAAGCGTGCAGCCGCTGGTGGAGAACGCCATCAAGCACGGCGCTTCCCGGCGGGCTGGCGAGGGCGTCGTGAAGGTTTCGTCGTGGCGCGAGGGGCGGTCGTTCGTCGTGCGCGTGACCGACAACGGCCCCGGATTCGACGAGCGCTCGATCGCGCGGTTCAAGGAGGGCGTCGACGTCGGCATACCCGACAATCGGCCGCCGGGCGAAGCGCCCGCGCGCAACCATGTCGGACTGGCGAACGTCGCGGCCCGCGTCGCCGCGACCTGCGGCGGCACGATGCGCGTGGAGAACGAAGCGGGCGGAGGCGCCAGCGTGACGATGACGGTTCCATGCGAGGAAGAGGGAGGTTCGCGATGATCAAGCCCATCGTGGTGGACGACGAGCGGATCGCTTTGGAGAGTTTGGCGAAGAAACTGGCGCGCATCGACGGCGTTGAAGCGCCGGAGTTGTTCGAGACGGCTGCGGAAGCGTGCGCGTTCCTCGAGGGCGCTGCCGCGGACATCGCCTTCCTGGATATCAGCTTGCGAGATTCCGACGGGTTGGAGCTTGCCGAGCGCGTGCGCGAACTGTGCCCCGGATGCGCCGTCGTGTTCGTCACGGGGTATGCCGATTACGCCGTCGACGCGTTCAGGATCCATGCGGACGGGTACGTCCTCAAGCCAGTTTCCGTCGAGGACTTGGAGCGCGAGATCGCCCATGCGAGAGAACGCCGAGCGCCTGCCGAACGAGCGCTTGTGCGCGTGCAGACGTTCGGGGGATTCGAGGTGTACGCAGGCGACGTGCCGGTGCATTTCAAGCGCAGCAAGAGCAAGGAGCTGTTCGCCTTCCTCGTCGACCGGCGCGGTGCGGGAGCGTCGAACGTGCAGATAGCGCGCGTTGTGGGATAACGTGTACTACGACGTCTCGCATCAGAAGATGCTGCAGACCATCATTGCGGACATGATGAAGGCGCTGCGGGAAGTGGGCGCGGAGCAGACGGTCGTGCGCCGTCGCAACCATCTTTCGGTGCGGTCTTCGATGATCGAGTGCGACTACTACCGGCTGCTCGAAGGCGATTCCGCCTTGAAGGGCGTGCCTTTGGGACCGTATCTTCCGGATTACGCATGGGCGTCGAAAACCGCTGCGGCGCTGGAGCGTGCGCGCTGAATTCGGCAGGATGCGGGCGACGGTCGACGGATCACGGGGGATCCTCTGGTATCGTATGTGCAGAAGAACAACCGCGATTGGGGAGGACGTCCGATGCTGAAGGTGCGGCGAGCGCGAGCCGACGAGTTCGACCAGGTGCTGGACTTCTACACGAACATGATCGACGGGATGCGCGGCACGGAATTCGACGTGTGCTGGGAGCACGACGTGCATCCGTCGTCGGCGTTTTTGCGCGCATCGGTGGATGCGGGAGAGGTGTACGTGGGGTTGGTTGAGGACGGCGAGGGCGCGACCTGCATCGCGTCGGCCATGGTGCTGAACGGCGAAGGCGATGCCGGTTACGAAAGCGTTTCCTGGCATGTGGCGGCCGCGCCCGACGAGGTGCTGGTGGTGCACGTGTTGGGAACGCTGCCGGCCTACCACGGCCGCGGATTCGCGCGCGCTATGATGGAGGCGTGCATCGATGTCGCGCGGGCGGCTGGCAAGAGAGCCGTGCGTCTCGACACGTTCACTACCAACGTGCGCGCGCAGAGCCTCTACGAGTCGTGCGGTTTCGCGAATTGCGGCGTTTGCGAAGGCTTCTACGACCGCCTCGGCCGCTCCGCTGTCATGTACGAGTACGCGGTGTAGAAGATCGCGTTATGCGTCGGCGGCTTTCCCGATCGACCGTATTCAGGACCAGCTGCTCCCCGTCCTTGCGGGTGCAAGGTTACTTTCAAGTGCGTTCTTGCGCGGCTCGCGCTCGCTATAGATACTTACTTTATGGTAATGCCTTGATTTGCGTCCTAGTGGACATCTATAAGTCGCCTCGCGCCTTCTCGGGGATCTGAAGCGCTTGGCGAAAAGACGTCGGCGGTCGATGGGGAACTTTGAGAAAAGCCGGAGAGCGCGTTTTCGCTTAACCGGCATCTTGTCGGTTATAGTGCGGTTTTCTTGCCGACGGAATCGCTAGCTTGGCGATCCTCCGTCTTCTCTATAATCAACCACGTTGCCCGTTGAATCGTTAATCGAGGGAAGTAGGTCGTATGCTCGAGAAAATGGAAGATTTAACTTCATGCTCCCTTTCCTATGTCGCTTCGATACTGGGAGGTAAATGGAAGCCCTTTATCGTGTGGTATCTGAGCATGGCTCCCGGCAAAAGGGCGCGCTACAGCGAATTGAGAAAGCGCATCCCTCACGATATCTCCCACAAAATGTTCAGTCAGCATTTAAGCGAGCTGGAGCAAGTGGGGATCATCGAGCGTATCGTCGTGGAGGTCAAGCCGCTTCGGGTCGATTATCTTCTCACGGCGAAGGGCGTAAGCTTCGCGAACGTCTTGTATTTCATCCGGGATTGGGGGGCGGCGTACGGGGGATTCTCCGCAGAGACGCTGCAACGCACGAAAGGCACGATGGGTGATGGCGTGCTGATGTACGGCAGTGCCGCGAGCGACGCCGAACAAGGTAGCGGCGAGCGTATCATTTGGCAATTCGACCCCTCTACGTTCGACGTGCGCGGTAGCGCGGGCGAAGAAGATACGGACGAAGCGTAATCTTCGCCTGTCGAAACAAGGGAAAGCCTTCAATAATTTTCGCATTATGCCGACCGCCTTGCTGTTCTTGTCCTCGTTCTCTTCGATTGTCCGTTTGCCTCACTTTCAAGTAAGAAGCGCACTTATAAGTGCATTATTGCGCTGACAACCCTGCGTCAACAGAATACGAGGTAGGAACCGCATCTCGAAGTGACTTGCGGTGCAAGGACGGGGTACGTTTCAGAAAGGATGATCGGCATGATTTCGAGAATCAACTTGCTCAAACGGAAAGAGGGGCTGTCTGCTGAGGAGTTCTCTGCGTATCTGACGCAGGCTCACGCAGGGCTTCTGGCCACGATGCCCTACCTCAAGGGATGCGAGACGAACGTGGTGGTGGACAACGAGCAGCGTTCGCCGTTTGATCGCGGCTCGACGGAAATCGACGGTTACACGGAGATGTTCTTCGACAGCTACGGCGACATGGTGCGTGGCATGGCTGCGCTCGAGGAATCGCTTGCAGCCGATTACGCCCAGTTCGCGGCTCCCGACATCCCGGCGCTCGTGGCGGTGAAGAAGGTCGATACACCGGTTCCCGCCTTTCTCGACGGCGTCAAGCTGATCAAGCGCATGTCCTTTCTCGGGCGAAAGGACGGTGTGAGTGCGGCGGTGTTTCAGGATGAATGGTGGCAGATGCATTCTGCGCTGGTCAAGACCATGACGGGCTATGCAGGCTACAATCAGAACCTCGTCATCGACCGCATCGTGGACGGGGAGTCCGTGCCGTTCGAAGAGCTTCCGATCGAGGGCGTCGTGGAGTTCTGGTTCGAGAACATGAAGGCGTTCGACGAGTGCTACGGAACTCCTGCGTTCAAGCGCACGGGTGCGCACGGAGCTGAGTTCATCGACAACATCACGACATACCTGGTTGAGGCGAAGCCTATCGCAATGGAGCAGGCCTAGTCGAGCTTTATGGCGGCGTGCCCGATGAGGGCCGCCGCCATGCCGGATATTTCGAAAGGTACAAGGGGAACCTCCGGAGCGAGCGTTGTCCGCGTTCGCTCAACCCGACGTTCTTGCAGATGCGCCGCATCGTGGCAAGGGCGCCATCAGACCCATTGCGAGCGACGCGGTCGTCTCGGGCTTTTTCGGGAGAGGATGAAATATGGTGGCAACTGAAAAGAAAAAAACCTCGTTGGCCAGGGCGGTGTTCTCGGGGAGCCTTGGAAATATGCTGGAGTGGTTCGACTACGGGCTGTACGGGTATTTTGCAGCGATCATTTCCGCAGATTTCTTCGTTGCCGACGATCCTATCGTCGGCCTTCTGCTCAGCTTCCTGGTCTTTGGAACGGGCTTTCTCGTCCGACCTATCGGCGGCATCCTTATCGGCGCATACGCCGACAAGCACGGAAGAATCAAAGCATTGACGTTGACGATCTTATGCATGGGAGTATGCACCATGCTCATGGGATGCTTGCCTACGTACTCCCAGGTGGGTATTCTGGCGCCGATCCTGCTCACGGTGCTGCGCCTGCTGCAGGGCTTGGCGACGGGAGGCGAATTCGGCTCTTCGCTGACGTTCATCTCGGAATACGGGACGCCGAACAACCGGGCTTTCCTCTGCAGCTGGCAGCCGTTCAGCGTTGGCTGCGGTCTGCTTTTGGGCTCCGCTGCCGGTCTGCTCGTCACGACGCTCCTGCCCGAAGCCGCTCTGTACGATTGGGGGTGGCGCGTTCCGTTCCTTTTCGGCATCTTGATCGCTTTTTACGGCATGCATATGCGCAAGAACGTTCCCGATTCCCCTGAGTTCCTGAAGGCGAAGGCGGAAGTGAAAGAAGAGGACCATACGCCGGTCAAGGAGCTGTTCCTGCGCTACAAGAAGTCCATCATCACGGTCATCGGGCTGCTGGTCGGCTCGAGCGCGACCTACTATATTCTGATTACCTATATGCCGACGTATATCTCGCAGTTTATGGGAACCTCGTTCTCGAGCGCGTTCATCGTCAACACGTCAGTTATCGCGATCAACCTGCTGCTTTGCCCTGTCGTGGGCATGCTCATCGATAAGGTGGGAAGGCGGAGGTGCCTGATCGTCGGTTGCCTCGGGTTCCTTATCTTGTCCTATCCGGTGTTCTACATTTTGATTCAGCAGACCAACGCCGTCTTGATGATCGGTTTGCTGGGGATACTCATCGTATTCCAGACGATTTTGGCTGTCGCCATCGTGGTGGTTTCGGCTGAGGTGTTTCCCACCAAGCTTCGCAACAGTGGGATCGGTTTCTCTTACAACATCGCGGCCGCGGTCTTCGGCGGTTTGGCGCCCCTTGCTGCAACGGCGCTTATCGCTGCCACGGGCGATAATCTGTCCATCACCTACTTGATGATAGGATCCGTTCTCGTAACGCTGTTGACCTCGGTGTTCCTTTTGAAAGGGTATTACGTCAAGGGAAAGAGGGTATCCGATTAGCGAGAAGGGCGCGGGAGGCGACCCTCCCGTGCCCTTTTTAGTCGGGGCGGGTTAGGAAGAAGACGGCATGACCGACGTGAGAGGTCTCGTTCGCACGACGAGAAGCGCAGCCACCTTTTGTTTGGGCGTCAGCTTGATAGCAAACGTATTCTTTGCATCGTCGATGCTCGACGATTTGAACTTGATGTTGATGGTTGGCGTTATCGCGCTGAGCTTTGCAGCGTCGACCGGGTCGTCGAGAGTCATCGGGATTCTGCTTTTCGGTTCGAGCATAGCTTTGTTGCTGCATTCGCAAGCGCCGCTTGATGTGTGGAAGCAGGCGTTACGGGAAAACTCGTACCTCATCGCCATGTTCGTCCTGGTGCCGCTTTTGAGCATTCCTGTGCAGCATGGGGGATACGGCGAGTCGCTTCGCGAGGTGTTCGTCCGTTACGCAAACACCGACAGCCGTTATTACGCGCTGGTAAGCATCATGGCTGCGTTCGTCGGAGTGCTTATCAGCATCGCGGCGGTTCCGTTGACCTATGAGGTGTCCCGTGCGAGCGGCTGCAACTACGACGAAAAGCTTCTGGCTTCGGCTCTCAGCCGAGGGTTCATCACCTGCATGATATGGGCGCCGACGTCGGCAACGATTGCTTTGGTTGTCCAGCTGACGGGAGTCGATTGGGTGGCGTTCTTTCCTTTTGCTATCGCATGTGCGCTTATCGCCGGCGCCGTTGGTTTTCTGATGACGTTCGTAAGGGATGAGGCGGCGAAGGCCTCTTCGGATGAGGCGGAGGCGCCTGCGGGCAAGATTGATGCGGGGAAGGTCGTCGAGCTTAGCGCGTTCGCTTTCTTGCTCGTTGTTTCCGTAGCGGCGACGTCCCAGCTGGGCGGGCTTTCCGCCATTGTCGTCGTTGCCATGGCATCGCTGGTTTTCCCCGTTGCATGGATGGCTGCCATCGGGCGCCTTCCGACGTATGCGCGGGAATTCAGGGGGGACTACTTCAACAACAAGCTTCCCCAGTCGAAGAATCAGATCGTCTTGTTCGCCGGGGCTGGGTTCTTCGCGCAGAGCATCGGCTATTCCCATCTGGGTGATGCTCTGGTCGGATCTCTTTTGCATATGACGGGGCAAAGCGTGCTGTTGTTGACCGTTGCGATCATCGGTATCACGCTTGCGACGTCGGCGGTCGGTATCCACCCCATTGCGGTCGTTGCCGTGGTGGGAGGGACGATGGGCGCTTCTCAATGGGGCGTTTCGCCCATCTACCTCGCTCTTGTTTTGTCGATCAGCTGGGCGATGGGGAATGCGCTTTGCCCTGCGTCTGCGAATGTCGTGGCCGTTTCCGACATGGTCGGGCAATCGCCGATCAAGGTCAGCCTACGGTGGAACGGTCCGTACGTGCTGGTTGCGACCGCGGTGCTCGTGCTCGTGCTCACCATGGCGAGGATGGGTGGATTGCTGTAGCGGCGATTGCGATCGCCCCTTCATGGAAATGTATCGAAACCGCTGATCAAAGGCTTGATATTGGAGGCTTTGGCAGGGGGTTGCCGCTTACTTATAAGTGCCCTTATGACTTTAAAGTGCGTTATTGAGGCTGATTTCAAATGATCATAGTATGCGGTTATGCGGAGTTCGTAGGCGGTGGTTACAGCGGCGATGCTCATGCAGGCGAGGCGCAGGGGAGCTGCCGAAACACGGGGCCATTTGCACGTTCGATTCAAGGAGGGTGATCGCCATGATCAGCAGATGCGGATTGATGCAGAAAAAAGACGGCATGGGCATGGAGGAGTTCAAGGACTACTGGCTGAACGTCCATGGTCCCATCGCAAGCAAGATGGCGAATCTGCGCAAGTACGACCAGCACGTCGTAGTCGATGCCGAGCATCGCCATGCTATCGGACGGGGTTCGGTGGTTATCGACGGGTATTCCGAGCTGCAATTCGACAGTTACGGCGACATGGTCGAGGGCGTGGAGTCGCTGCACGGCGAAGGAGCGAACGATGTCCCGATGTTCGCCAACCCCCATTGCCAAATTCTCGTGCTGGCCAAGCGCGAAGTCATTCGGATCCCGGAGTACCTGCGCGGCAGGAAGCTCATCAAGCGCGTGTCGTTTCTCGGTCGCGCCGACGGCGTTACTTCCGAGCAATTCGTCAAAGAATGGTGGAACGTGCACGACCGCTTGGTGCAGACCGTTCCCGGGTGCGTGGGGTACAACCAGGATCTCGTCATCGACCGCATCGACGGCGGCGTATCCGTTCCGTACGAGGAGCTTCCTGTAGAAGGCGTCGTGGAGATGTGGTTCGAAACGAAAGAAGCGTTCGACGAGTACTACGCTTCCCCCGAATTCGCGCGCGCCTCTGCGCACAGCTCGGAGTTCATCGGGGCGATCAACACCTACCTGACCGAAACCTATCCGGTTGCCTTGCCGTCTGCATAGGAGCCTGCGATCTTCCGTCAAAAAAGCTGCGTTTCAGTAAAGAAGAAGCACGAGAAAAAGGATCAACGATATGAAAGCTTACGAGAAGTTGCTAGAGCCGATAACCATCGGTACCCACCAGTGGAGAAATCGCATGGTCAAAGCGCCGTCGTCCGCGATGTCGTGGGATCCGGGCCAGTTCTGCAACGAGAGGATCATCGGCCTGTACGATGCGATTTCCAAGGGCGGCGCTTCGGCGATCATCTTGGGCGGCATGATCTGCGACGATCCTGCCACCTTGATCGACGATGCCGACGGCGGCGTGTACACCGTGGAAACCTACCCGCTGGGCGGTTTGTACGATGACAAGTTCATTCCCGGCCTTTCTCAATTGGCCGACGCCGTGCACGGGAACGGATGCGAGCTCATCGCCCAGATATTCCAGAACGGTGCCGCCATCAAGACCAAGGGCGGAGCCTGGTGCTCTTCCACGTTGACCGCAGACGAGCTCCCGAGCCCCGAACCGTACTGCAACCCTACGCGCGGCCTTTCGCTCGAAGAGATCGAGGCGTTCAAAGATCGCTACTTCGCAGCGGCCGAGCGCGCCAAGAAGGCCGGTCTCGACGGCATCGAGGTGCACGCGGCGAACGGCTACTTCCTGCTGAGCTTCGTGTCGCGCGTATGGAACCATCGCGACGATCAGTACGGTTGCCAGTCCGTCGAGAACCGCACGCGTTTGGTATGCGAGATCATCCGCGGCGTGAAGGAGCGGTGCGGCGAGGACTTCATCGTGGGCGTTCGCACGAATGGCCAGGAATACGGGCATCCCGATGCCATCACCATCGAAGAGGGCGTGGAGATCGCGAAGTTCTACGATGCTGCCGGAGCCGACTACATCAGCGTGACGGGTTACGGCTACGGTCCGGTTCCCATGCAGTTCGCTCTGGACTACTGGATGTACCCGTCTCCCGACGAGGATATGAAGCAGTTCCTCGATCGTCTGGACGGCGAAGGCCTCTCCATTCCCCCCGCTGCCGCCATCAAGCAGGCCGTGTCGGCTCCGGTGTTCGGCGTCGGCTTCGCAACGCCTGAAAAGGCCGAGGCGGCGCTTGAGAAGGGCGAGATCGACCTGGCGATGTTCGCACGCGCTCTGTGGGCCGACCCCGACATGCCCAACAAGATCGCGGAAGGGGCACCCGAGGACATTCGCCGTTGCAACCATTGCGCAACGTGCGACGAGCTGCGCATGAACGAGACGCCGCACCGCCGTTGCCGCGTGAACCCGGCGTTCCTGCGCGAGCGGGAAATGGCCGTCGTGCCTGCGGAGACTAAGAAGAAGGTGCTGGTGGTAGGCGCTGGCGCCGCGGGTCTCGAGGCTGCCCGCGTCGCCGCCGAGCGCGGCCATGAAGTCACGCTGTGCGAGAAGGAATCCGTCCTGGCCCTCGAGCTCAACCTGGCCACCATGGTGAAGGGCACGGTGTGCGAGAACGTCCCTGCGCTCATCGATTGGCTGACGTCTCAGGCCAAGAAGACGCCGGGGCTTACCATCAAGACCAAAACGACGGTGACGCCCGATTTCGTGCGCGCCATGAAGCCCGATGCGGTCATCGTCGCGACGGGAGGCGTGTACGGCGCGCCCGACGTTCCGGGCATCGACTTGGGTATCGTCTCCACGGTTCCCCAGCTCACCCGCTTGGCCGAAAAGCCGCTCAAGCTCTTCGGCGCAAACGCCATCAACAAGCTCTCCCAGATCGCCCTGCCGGGCATCGGCAAGAACTGCGTCGTCCTCGGAGCTCAGATCGAAGGCGTGCAAGGCGCGATCTTCCTGCGCAAACGCGGAAAAAACGTCACGGTGCTCGAAGATTTGGACACGGTGGGAGAGGGGTTGCCGCCGCGGTACAAGAGCAGGTCGCTTAAGTGGCTGCGGGAAAACGACGTGGAGACGATCACCGGCGTCGAGTACCGCTCGATCGACAAGCGCGGCATCACGTACGTCAAGGACGGCGAAGAGCGCTATCTCAAGGCCGACAGCATCCTGGTGTTCAAGTCTCCCGGTTCCGGCCTGAGCTTGTACGACCAGCTGAAAGACCTGGCCCCCGAGGTGTATCCCATCGGCGCATGCCAGGGACCCGGATCCACGCTCATGGTCGACGCGGTGGGCCAGGGCCGAGCCGTCGCCCTGAAGCTGTAATCGCGAGACGAAGGGAGGGGAGTTTGCATGAAAGGCTTCGAGAAGCTTTTGTCTCCGATTGAGATAGCGCCGAATTTCGTGTTGAAGAACCGGATGATCAAGGCTCCTCAGTCGTCGTGGCGCCGGAACGAGGACTGCACCGCCGACGGCAGCGATGCCATCGCCATGTACGAGAACATGGCGGAAGGGGGAGTTGCGGCTATCGATGTCGCGGCCATACTGTGGGAACCTGCGGGAGGCATCTACCTGGGCGCTTACGACGACAGGTTCATTCCCGGCATGATCGAGCTCAACGAGGCCGTTCACAAGCACGGGTGCCTCACCATCGGTCAGTTGCATCATATCGGTCCTTCGGCCGGCCCGACCCCTGACGGGCCTCCCCCGATCTCGTCCTCTACGTTGTCCGAGGACGAGATGCCGGTTCCCAAGCCGTGGTGCCAAGCCCCTCGCGGCCTGACGGTCGAGGAGATCCACGAGAAGCAGCGCTTGCAGATCGAGGCTGCCGTGCGGCTGCAGAAGGGCGGGTTCGATGCCGTCGAGGTGCACGTGGCTCACGGGTACTTTCTCGACAGCTTCGTCAGCCCGCTTTGGAACAAGCGCGATGACGAATACGGTTGCCAGAACGTCGAGAACCGCACGCGCATCGTGCGCGAGATCATCGAAGGCATCCGCGAGGCGTGCGGCCCCGACTTCGTCATCGGCTGCCGTCTGAACGGGCGCGAATTCCATCCCACGAAGCAGGGTATCACGGCCGAGCAAGCTGCCGAGAACGCCCGAGCGTTCGTGGAGGCCGGCGCCCAGTACATCAGCATCGCCGGATACGGGTACGGTCCCACGCCGTTTCGCTACTGCCCCGACTACTTCCCGTACCCGGAACCCGATCCGTTCATGGAGCCCTTCGTGGACGAGTACCGCGGGGTGGGTCTGTGGACGGCCGTTGCTCGGCGGATCAAGGATGCTGTGGACGTGCCGGTCATCACGGCGGGCCGCATGGACGAGAACTTGGCAGAGCGCGTGCTCGAAGCCGGCGATGCCGACGTCATCGCGCTCGGCCGCACGCTGTGGGCCGATCCGTGGTTCGCGCGCAAGGTGGACGAGGGGCGTATCGACGAGATCATGCGTTGCACGCGTTGCGCGAGCTGCGAAGATCCGGTCACGCAACCGCGCATCTGTCGCGTGAATCCCACCTTGGGTCAAGAGCGCCAACTAGCCGCCAAGCCGGTGGCGAAGAAGAAGCGCGTGATGGTGGTAGGCGGCGGTCCGGCGGGCATGGAATGCGCGTGCACGCTCTCCGAACGAGGGCACGAGGTGACCTTGTACGAGAAGGCGGGCGCTTTGGGCGGACGCATCAAGCTGGCGGCCATGATCAAGAGCGGCGGATGCGAAGAGGTCATGCATATCTTCAACCACTTGACCGCCATGATCGAGAAGTCTGACGTCGAGGTGAGGCTGAAAACCGAAGTTGACGAGCAGCTCATCCGCCAAGAAGCTCCTGATGCGGTGGTCGTGGCCACTTCGTCGCCGTATCGCATCCCCGATATTCCGGGCATACATCGCAAGAACGTGTTCACCATCCCGATGATGTCGAAGCTTGCGCAGGTACCGCTCAAGATGTTCGGTCCGGACAAGCTTGCTTCGATGAGCGAGAAGTTCTTCCCCGTAGGCAAGAGGATCGTGATTTGGGGTGCAGGCGCCGAGGGCGCTCAATGCGCCGAGTTCATGCGCAAGCGCGGCAAGGACATCGTGCTGGTCGCCGAAGATGGGGATGTGGGCGGTTTGATTCCGCTCAAGTACAAAGAACGTATCGAGCCGTGGTTCAATCGCGCAGGGGTTCGTGTTGTACGCGATGCCACGGTGGCTGAATTCGGCAAGCAAGGGGCGCTGCTGAGGTTCTCGCAGGGGGGAGAAGAGCTGGTGCCGTGCGATTCCATGATGGTCATGCTGCCTGAGCAGCGCGACCCGGCGTTTTTCGACATGGCCGCGTCGCTCGTCGACGAGGTGTACGAGATAGGCTCGACGCTCGGCGGCGAGAACGCGTTCCTCAAGCATGCGTTCGCCGACGGACGCCGCGTGGGCTGTCTTCTGTAAGGCATCATCCCGTGTCCCGTCGTGTCAATGCGCGCGACTCGGCGGGACACGGAGTGCATGAAGGGAAACCGGAAGCGACGCGAACCGAGGGAGGTGACTGCCGGGCGAAGCCAGGGTTTCGCACGAGACGGACCGCTGTTCGTTTCGGAATGCAATTTCGAAGGTAAACAAGGAGGAAAGAACAATGTCGGTTAAAACTTATCGTCGCGGGGTCATCCTGATCTGCGCGGCCTTGTGCGGTGCGCTGACGGCGTCGTTGAATATTTGGAGCATCTTCCAGAAGCCCCTGATGGAAGCTTATGGCTTCTCGCCTCAGTCGGTGTCGTTCGCCTACACCATCGTTATCGCTATGATCGGTTTGAGCGGTCCCATCGGCGGATGGCTGCAGCGCAAGGCGCCTGCGCATATCATCATGACCGTTGCCGGCATCGGCTTCGGCCTGGGCTGGTTCCTGACGGGCTTTGCCAGCACCATCCCGGTGCTATACATATCGTTCGGCCTGCTGGTAGGCGTGTGCGACGGTATTTGCTACAACCTTGCCCTCGCTATCGCTACGCGGTGGTACCCTGACAAGCGCGGTTTCGCCAACGGCGTGGCTCTGGCCATCATGGCCATCTACCCGTTGTTCACGGCTCCTATGGGCAACATGATCATCGAGAACTTCAACGTGAGCATCGCGTTCAACATCGTGGGCGTGTTCTGCATCGTCGGCTTCATCGTGTTGTCCCGCTTCCTCAAGATGCCTGCTGCTGATTTCAAGCCCGAGGGTTGGAATCCGCCGGCCGAGAGCGATACGAAGCGCGTGAAGAACTACACGTCCGGTCAGATGCTGAAGACCCCGTTCTTCTGGACGCTGCTGCTGTTCTTCGGCACCGTTGCCTGCACCGGTTGCGTGATGCTGTCTACGGTTTCGCTGGTGGGGCAGGTCCAAGCCGGCATGGATGCTGCGACGGGCGCGCTCATGGTGGGCATCTTCGCCATCGCCAACGGCACGGGCCGTTTGGGTCTCGGCGCCATTTCCGATAAGTTGGGGCGTTTCCAAACCATGTTCGTCGCCGTTGCGGTGACGGCGGTCATCCACCTGTTCCTGTTCGCTAATGCAACGAGCACCGCGATCTTCATCGTGGAGGCATGCATTCTGGGTATCTGCTTCGGCGGCATCATGGCCATCATGCCGTCGGTATGCGCCGATGCCTACGGTCCCGGCAATGCGGGCCAGAACTACGGCTTCATGTTCATCGGCTACACGCTGGCCTCGTTCATCGGCCCGGTGGTTTCCGCCAACGCGCTTGCCACCACGGGCAGCTACAGTTCTGCATTCCCGTTCCTCGGTGCGCTCTGCATCGTCGGTCTCGTGCTGCTGTCGCTGGCGTGGATGTTCTTCAAGAAGATGAAGGCTAAGGACGCCGCTGAAGCGTAAAACGCGTATGTGCTGGTCGGATGCATCTTACCAATAAGTGAGTTGCGCACTTTCAAGTGCGTTGTTGAAGGCGCCCAACAGCTGCCGGATACTAAAATTCCCGAACGATCTGAGGAAGGGGTAGGACATGATTTCCAGGATTAGCTTGCTGAAGTGCAAAGAAGGGGTTTCCGAAGAGGCGTTTCGCGAGGGCATGATGGGGGATGTGCGCGACGTGATCGCCCGCATGCCCCAGCTGCGGAAGTGCGAGATCGATTTCGTGACCGATCGCCAGCAGCGCTCTCATCTGGGTCGCGGCGCCATCGACATCGACGGCTTCATCGAGATGTTCTTCGACAGCTACGGCGACATGCAGCAGGCGATGGACGAAGCGGGGGATGCTCTGCTGGCTGCTCTGGAGCCGCTCGTGGAAGAGCCCGTTTCCACGCTGGTCGCGGTGAAGAAAGTAGACACGCCCGTTCCGGCCTACCTCGATGGCAAGGCTATCAAGCGCGTGTCCTTCTGCGATCGTGCGGAGGGCGTCGATGCCGCGACGTTCCATGACGAGTGGTGGTACACCCATTCCCTGCTGGTGAAGCTGATGAGCGGGTACTGCGGCTACAACCAGAACCTGGTCATCGACCGCATGGTCCAAGGCGCGTCCGTCCATTACGCCGACCTGCCGGTCGAAGGCATGGTGGAGTTCTGGTTCGAGGATATGGACGCGTTCGACGAGTGCTACAGCACGGTCGGTTTCAAGCTGCGCGCGAGCGTGCATGCAGCTGAGTTCATCGGCACCGTCACGACGTATTTCGTCGAAGCCGTGCCCGTGGAGCTGAAGAAGTAGACGAGAGTCCGGTCGCATCGTGCTCGCGGCGCGGTGCGACCGCCGTACGTGGAAAGGGAAGGTTGCCATGAAGTCAAAGCGAGCGGAGTTTTTCGACAACGCCGTCGTCTCGGGTCCCGATCAGAAGGCGTTCGAAGAGAAGGTCTACGCCGAGGCGCAGGCCAAGCGCTGGCCGCGCGTTGCCGAGGGGACGGGCACGTTCGAGGGCCAGGTGGCCATCGTGACCGGCGCGGCGGGCGGTCAGGGCGAGATGGAGGCCAAGATGATCGCCCAGCAGGGCGCCAAGGTGTACATGGCCGACATCGAGGAAGAGGGCTTGAAGCGCGTCGCGGCCGCCATCGAGGCCGACGGTGGGGAGGCCGTCGCGTTTCCGATGGACGTTGCCGACGAGGATGCCTGGCGGGCGCTGGTGAAGAAGGTCGTCGACGAAAGCGGTCGGCTCGACGTGCTGGTCAACAATGCCGGGATGTGCCAGAACGGCACCGTGCTCACCGAGACGCGCGAATCCCTGACCCGCATCATGGACGTCGATTGCTGGGGCGTGTACAACGGCATGCACTACTGCGCGCCCGCTATCATCGAAGCGGGCGGCGGCACCATCGTCAACACGTGCTCCTATCAGGGCACGCATTTCGGCCCCGGAAGCTTCATCGGCTACGCCATGGCCAAAGCCGCCGTCATGGGCATGACGCGCGCCGCCGCCACCGACCTCGGGACCTACGGCATACGCGTGAACGCCGTGAACCCCGGCCTTGTGCTTTCAGGGATGACCTTGCCGCGCGGCCAGAACCGCAAGGGTCTGGTGGACGCCTCGTCGATGAAGCGCTACGCGTTGCCCGAGGAGATTGCCTCAGTGGTCATGTTCCTTGCTTCGGACGATTCCAGCTTTATCAACGGCGAGTTCATTGCCGCCGATGGCGGTGCCACGACGTATCTTCATCTGGCGACGGCCGACGCAAAGTAACGGCGCGTTCTGCGTCGATGAAGGCGTGCGCCAAAGGGGGAGGGTTGGCGCACGCCGATCGGCGCGCTCGCGGTAACTCATTAAGGAGAAGGGGTGTGTCATGGCTCGGTTCGATAACAAGATCGTGCTGGTCACGGGTGCGGCGAACGGTATCGGGCGTTGCATGGTCAAGTGTTTCCTTGCGGAAGGCGCCGAGAAGCTGGTTGCCGTCGACATCGAGCACGATACGTTAGAGGATGCGTTCGGCGACGAGGATCGCGTTCATACCATACCGTGCGATATCACCGATTACGATGCCGTGCACCGCATGGTCGACGAGGCCGTCGAACGCTTCGGTCGCATCGACATCCTCATGAACAACGCGGGCATCAGCATCAAGGACGGGCAGAAGTACGGTATGCTCACCTGCCCGAAAGATGCCTGGGATCGTGTGATCGCCACCAACGTGAACGGGTCGTTCTACGTGGCGCAGGCCGTTGCCCAGGCCATGGTGGCGAAGAAGACGAAGGGCGTTATCGTGAACACGTCCTCGAACACCTTCCGTTTCATACCGAAGTACCTTGGCGCGTATCCCGCATCCAAGGCGGCCATCGCCGTGTTCACCAAGCAGTTCGCCAAAGAGCTTGCCGAGTACGGCATACGCGTCAACGCGTTCGGACCCGGCACGACGAAAACCCGCATGAGCGAGCCGACGCGTTTGAACCCGCACATGAACGAGCAATTCTTGAACGATATTCCCATGCACCGCTACGGCGAAGTGAAGGAGGCCGTGGATGCGGCGCTGTTCCTCGCTTCGGAAGAGTCTTCCTTCATGTTGGGAGAGATCATCTTCGAGGATGGTGGGCAGAGCCTCTAGCTGTGCGTTAGATTAGGAGGACGACAATGGAAAGAGAGCGGTTTGTTGACAAGATAGCCCTGGTAACCGGCGGTGCCAACGGTCTTGGGCGCGGCATGGTCGAGCAACTCGTGAAGGAGGGTGCCCAGGTTGCCATCTTCGACATCGAGGACGATACGATGGAAGAGGTGTTCGGGGGCAACGATCACGTTTTCTGCGTGCACTGCGATGTGCGCGACTACGATCAGGTGCAGGAAAGCGTGCAGAAGGTCATCGATCGATACGGGCGAATCGACGTTTTGATGAACAATGCCGGCATCTGCCATCGGGAGCCGTTTCTGGAGTGCAGCAAGGAGGGATGGCTCGATGTGATGGCCACGAATCTGAACGGCGAATTCTACGTCGGCCAGGCTGTTGCGCGCACGATGGTCGAGCTTGGCGTGAAGGGCTACATCGTGAACACGAGCTCGAACAGCTCCCGCAAGACCATCGGCGGCATCACTCCCTATTGCCCCTCGAAAGCCGCCGTCAAAATGCTTACGCAGGTGATGGCGCTCGAGCTGGCGAAGTACGGCATTCATGTGAACGCGATAGCTCCCGGCACATCCAAAACGCGCATTGCCGCCGGAACGATCAACGATCCTGAGCGGAGCGCTGCGTTCCTGGCGAAGATGCCCTTCGGACGCTACGGCGAAGTTCGCGAGACGGTCGACGTCGCGCTGTTCCTGGCTTCGGAAGACGCTTCGTTCATTACGGGCGAAACCATCTACAACGAAGGCGGTTTCAGCTTGACCTAGGAAGAGGGAGTTATGGCAACTGTTGAGGAGCTTGAGAAGCGCATCGGGGACTTGGAGGACATGAGGGCGATCGAGCGGTTGCAGGCCGAGTATTGGGATACCCTCGATGCCAAAGACTGGGATGGCCTGAGGGCATGCCTTGTGGAAGATTTCGTGTTCGTCAACAACACGACAGGAGGGCTCTACGAAGGACGAGAGGGGATGCTCGCCACGATGCGAGCCAAGTTCGCAGACGGCGTTACGTCGAGCCATCAAGGACACCATCATTGGATCGAGCTGACGGGCGAAGAAACGGCGCGTTCGCATTGGTCGCTCCAAGACGATCTGTACGACGCGCAGCGCGGAGGCGAGTTCGTGGGCCGTGCCCATTATGATAACGAGTACGTGAAGATCGACGGACGATGGTACTTCGCCAAGATGTCGCTGACGTATCTGCGGGGCGAGGCGAACATCAAAAAGCGCTACGAAGACTGCGCGAACGCCTACCAGGTTTTCATGATGTGAGGGTTGGCTTGATGAAGACCCTGTCCAACGAAGGGAGCGAGCACGTGATTGTTCGGTGCGGATTGCTTAAGAGGAACGACAAGTTCACCCAGGAATCGTTCTCGCATCATTGGCTGCATATCCACGGGCCGATTGCTGCGGGAATGAAGAACCTGCGCGTTTACAACCAGAATCTCGTCATTGACAACGAGCATCGTCACCCGATTATGGGAGGCGCCATCGATATCGACGGGTATTCGGAGCTTCATTTCGATACGTACAGCGAAATGCTCGAAGGGGTTCAGTCGTTGGATGCCGAAACCGGTAACGCCCTTCTCGACGACGCCGAGATCCTTTTGCAGAAGCGCTTGTGCGACATCCTGGTGTTTTCCCGCAACGTGGTGCGCGAAGTTCCTCCGTATCTGCGGGGAAAGAACCTGGTTCATCGCGTGTCGTTCTTGAATCGGGCGGAGGGGGTGAGCGTGGCCGAATTCCGTCGAGAGTGGTGTTATGCTCACGCGAAGCTGGTGGAGGCTGTTCCCGGCCATGCGGGCTACAATCAAAACCTCGTGATCGACCGATTCGTAGACGGGGCGAGTGTTTCCAGCGAGAAGCTTCCCTGCGATGGCATGGCCGAGTTCTATTTCGAGGACATGGATGCCTTCGAGTGCTTCTATGATTCCAAGGAATTCCAACGATTGACGGCTCATGGATCCGAGTTCATCGGCTCGGTTGACACCTACCTCGTCGAGACCCATCCCGTCGTGGCCGGGTCGGCGCGCGGAGGGTACTGCCTATAGGCTGATAATGCGAGACGGACCGACAGCCCGCTTCCTCGGAGGCGGGCTGTCGGTTTTTGAAGCGAAGCGAGGGGTTTGTCTCGCCTCGCTCCCGTTTCGACCGCTCCCTCGCTCCGAGTTGTCCCCGAATGGCAAGCTATGACAAAGTTCGTTTTGGAGAACTTGGTTTTTAGCGAGTGGTGGAATTCGTGACCTGGCTGTATGCGGAGGCGTTTTCCGCATTGCCAGCTTGAACCGCTTTAATCCCTCTGTCGAAATTGTCATAGGTGCCGTTTTGCGCCCACGCGCACAAGTAGGAACCCGGTTGCGGGTTGCGACGCTTCCCTCTATACTGTAGTACACGTAATACGTCGATGGGAGGCACAATGGAGTCGGTTATGACCGTGCGGTTGAACGGCGATATGAAGGAGCGCGCTGCCGCGATCATGCGGCGTGAAGGCTACACGCCGTCCTCGGCCGTCAGGCGCCTGTTCGAATACACCGTGAAACACGACGGCCTTCCTTTCGAGAAGAGCGAGAAGCCCGATAGGGATGAGTTGCGCCGTCGCATCGAGGCGTTCGATCAGGTGCACACGAAGCGTCCTTTGACGATGTCCGACGAAGAGCTGCGGGAAGCGCGTTTGAAGGATCGCTATGGATTTGATGCTTGATACCAACATCATTCTCGACCATATCGGTCGACGCGAACCGTTTTATGAGCTGTCGCGCCGCGTATGCCTGCTGGGAGTGGTCCAGGAAGCGTCCACCTACATTAGCGTGAATATGCTGACCGACATCTACTATCTGCTGCGCAAGGACCACGGCAGCGATGCTGCCCAGGAGATGATCGAGCATAATCTGTCGTTCCTTCAGATCGTAGGGGTATCGCCGGAGGATGCAAGGCGGGCCCTCGGCTTGCGCTGGGCGGATTTCGAGGATTGCCTTGTCGCCCAATGCGCCGCGAAAATCAAAGCGGACTACATCGTCACGCGCAACGTCAAGGACTTCAAAGCGTCTCCTGTCGAAGCCGTCACCCCTGAAGAGCTGTTCGCCCGTCTGCGCGAGCAGGGCTTGGACTACGAAGAAGTGGAGTGGTAGCGCGTTCGAAAAGAAGCCCCGCGCGGTGGGAGGGAACCGGCGGGGCTTGGGATTCGATGCTCGGGATGCGCAGGGCGTCCCGAGCATCGAAAGGGAGGGCTACTTCGCCGAGGCCGTCACGGTGTTGACGCGGTCTTCCTCGGGCATCATGCCGCTGACGATCTCGAGATCGGCTATCTCCTTGTCGGCATCTCCTCCGGCGGCGTTGATGCCGGCGATGCGACCGAACGTCAGGCAGCGACCATGGTTCGTGCCGGGGCAGATGGTGGGGTAGTCGTTCGAGAAGTATTCGCCGCCTGCGGCACCGCACACGTACAGGCCTTCGATGGGGTTGTTCTCCTCGTCGAGGACGTGGCATTCCGTATCCTGGCGCAGCCCACCCGACGCTGCCAGCAGCGTGGACACCAGTTGGCCTGCGAAGTAGGGCGGCGTATCGATGGGCCACAGGATTTCCGGGCGCTTGCCGAAGTCGTCGTCGTTGCCCTTCGCGGCCAGCTCGTTGTAGCGTGCGACGGTGGCCTTGAGCCCCTCGGCGTCGATCCCCGCTTTTTCAGCCAGCTCGTCCAGCGTGTCGGCTTGGAACAGCAGACCCTGGTCGATCTTCGCCTGGCGCAGCTT
This sequence comes from Eggerthella sp., assembly GCF_048329335.1. Lineage (NCBI taxonomy): Bacteria > Bacillati > Actinomycetota > Coriobacteriia > Eggerthellales > Eggerthellaceae > Eggerthella > Eggerthella sp. Next base: position 19,711 of record NZ_DBFEGU010000022.1, read on the forward strand.
CAGCTCTACGTCCATGTCGAACGGCACACCGAAGCGGCGGTACTGCTGATCGGACGAGATGCCGCCCGAGATGCCGTCGTTGCACGACTGGGCGAACGATTCCAGCGAGTTCGCATCGTAGATGGTGAACGCCTTGCCCTCGGGTTGGTACGACTTCACGCACGACTTCGACTGCGTGTTCACGTCCTCGTTCATGAAACGCTGGCCGTTCTTGTTGACGTGCAGGAAGTTGTAGCTTTGCGCACCGGACTCCAGATGGATGGTGGCGCAGTGCGGCTCGGACTCCTGCATGGCCCCGCCAATCCACATGGCCTGCTTGTGCAGATCGCCCGTGGAAATGCCGAAGGGGATGTACAGGCGGCTGTCGGCATGCCAAGTGAAGGGCTGGTAGCGCGTGCGCATCTCGTCGTCGTCCAGGTAGTCGCCGGTGGCGATGATCACGGACTTCGCGTTTATCTGCTTGTACGACCCTTCCTCGCCCACGATGGCGCCCGTCACGGGCCCGTTGCCTTCGCGCAGCAGGCGAGCGCATGGCGTTTCGTAACGGTACTCGACGCCCAGCTTCTCGCCCTGCTCGATGACGGCGGGGATGAGCACGGCCATGCCCAGGCCCTTCGACACGCCGTCGAGGTACACGAAGTCGGTGGTGTCGTCGTAGAAGAAGTGCGTGATGGGCTCCTCGGTGTAGTCGGGGCCCTTGTAGTAGCCGGCCCACAGTGTGGGCTTCAAGCCCGATTCGGCCACGAGGTCGACCAGCCAGTCCATGCACGCGCCCGATTTCTTGGCGAATTGCCACAGCAGCGGTTCTTTCACGCGGCCGGTAGCCCACTCGATCAGGCGCCGCACGATGTGCGCGTAGTCGGCCTCTTTGAACCAACCCTCATTCACGTATTGCTTCACGAGCTTCGATCCGTAGGCCGTGATGTGTCCGCCGCGTCCGGAGTACGTGTTGCACTTGTCGATGCACAGCGTTTTCGCGCCCTCCTGCGCTGCGGCGACCGAGGCGATGGCGCCGGCGAATCCGCAGCCCACTACGAGCACGTCCACGTCCTCGGTTCCCGTGATCTGGTCGGCGGGGATGTCGGCCGGCGGCGTCATGAACGACCATTCGACGGCCGCGTTGGCTCCCAAGGGGTTGCCGGCGAGGCTCGCGGAGTCGATTGCGCCGCTTGCGGTAGCTGTTTCGTCGGCGGCTTGCGTGCTGGGGGCGCAGCCGGCGAGGCCGGCTCCTGCGGCGCCAAGGCTTGCAAGTCCTGCTCCAATGAGGAACTGGCGACGAGAAACCCCTGTTGAAGTGCGTGCGGCGCGTTCATTCTTCGACATAATGGAACTCCCTCTCTCCCTGATGGTCGTCGGTCGCTCAAGATGGAAGCGACCGAGCTCTTGGCGTAGACCATACTGAAATTCCAACGCGTCCCGCCATCCCCCTTGCGTGGTAAATCGCCGGAAACCGAATCTACCCCCGGAAGGGGTAGAGGCGAGACACTGACGCATGCTTGCTCTGTGCTACCATGCAACCACGGAATCAAGCAGCTCGGGGAGGGGCGATGTTGACCGTGCCGAATGTACAGGATGGCCGCGGCGGGGAGGCCGCATCGCGCTGCGCTTTAACGGGGTGGCAAGAGCGTCATGGCATGCTGCGCTCGTTTCGCCGCGAGATGCGCGCGCATCCGCGGCTGTCGATGGGCTTCGGCCTGTTCTGGACATGGGTGTGGCTTGTGTTCCAAACCACGTTTTTCAACCCGCCGTTTCTCGCGGCGCTCGACTTTCCGCTGCCTGGATGGGTCGTGCCGCTGTCGGCGTACGCCTGTACGTTTTTGGTGTTGGGCGTGCTGCTGAAGGCGAGGAGGATTGTGCCGCAAGGGCGATGGTACCGCATTGCCGTGCCGGCCTCCATGTCGATCGGCGTGACTACGTGCGGCATCCTTTCCTTCTCGCCTTTGACCGTGGAGCTGGTGAACGTCGCGGCGGTGTGCCTGGGCGGTCTTCTCATGGGCGCGGGCACGGCGTGCCTTCATGTGGAATGGGGTCGCATCTTGGGCGATCTGGGACCGCGCACCACCATTCTGCACGGCGTGGTGGGAACCGTGGTGGCTGCCCTTCTTACCGTGTGCATCACGTTGTTGCCTGAGGCGGCGGTGTGGGCAGCGGCGCTCGTCATCCCCGCCGCAAGCATGGCGTTGCTCATGCGCGACGCTCCGGTGACACCCGATCTGCTAGCGCACGGTTTGGACGCTCCTCTTCATGTGCCGCGCAAGTTTCTGGCCACGGCGTTCGTCCAAGGACTGTCGTTCGGCATCGTGCAGGCAGTGCTGCTCATGGGCGGACACGACGAGCCGGTGGTCGCCCTGTCGGCAGCCAGCTTCGCGGTGTCTGCCCTCGTGCTGTTTACGTGTGCGCTGTTCTTCCGCATGGACTTCAACCAGCTGATCTACCAGGTGGGATTTCTCATCATGTCGCTGGGCTTCTTGTTCCTGGCCTTGGCGGGGCCCGATGCGCTGCCGGGATTGTTCGTGCAAGCGATGGGGTACCGCTTCGTTGATATCATGATGTGGGCGCTGTGCGCGCTGCTCATCAGCAAGCGCGGACTGCCCGCCAACTGGGTGTTTGCCATTACGACGTGCTTTTTGCTGTTGGGCCAGATCGCCGGCGCCCTAGTAGCGAGCGCGACGCTCTGGGTGCTTCCGCTGTCGGTCGAGACGGCGAGCGATCTGGCTACGGTGATGGTGTTCGTGCTGCTGGCAAGCTCGCTGGTGATGTGCGACCGCAAGAACCTGCAAACCGGCTGGGGCATGGTGCGTCCCGGCGACATGGAGGAGCTTCCTGATAGCTTCGAGCGCGGATGCGAGCTGGTGTGCCATCGCAACGATCTGACCGCGCGCGAGCAGGAGGTGTTCGCGCTCCTTGCGCGCGGATCCAGCCGTGCGGCCATTTGCGACGAGCTTACGCTGTCGAAGGAGACGGTGAAAACGCATGTGCGCAACATCTACCGCAAGATGGGCATTCACTCTCAGCAGGATCTGCTGGCAGCTGTGGTGGCCGAACAACGTGCGCTCGGCATGCAGGAGGAGGGCGAGCTTGCCGAGGAGGCGCTGTAAACTGCCCTTCGGGTTCGAAAACTTCTTGAAACATTTCGCCGTTAGTTTGATTACGGCGTATTGATCATGCGGTTTGACCTGCGGCCGTGCTATCGTATGCGGGTGGTTCATCCGCGCGCGTCGCGGGAGGCCGCGCACCGCCTTGAACGCAACGAGTAAGGAGCTCATTCTCATGGCGAAGGTTTCGGAAATCTACGGCTCGATGGTATTCAACGAGCATACGATGCAGGAGCGTCTGCCGTCTGCCACGTACAAGAGCCTGATCAAAACCATGAAAGAGGGCAAGCCCCTCGAGATCGAGGTAGCGAACGTCGTGGCCCACGCCATGAAGGAATGGGCCATCGAGAAGGGCGCCACCCACTTCACGCATTGGTTCCAGCCCCTGACCGGCATCACGTCGGAGAAGCACGACAGCTTCCTCGACCCCTGCAGCGACGGCCGCGCCATCATGAGCTTCTCCGGAAAAGAGCTGATCCAGGGCGAGCCCGATGCCTCCAGCTTCCCGTCCGGCGGCCTGCGCGCCACCTTCGAGGCCCGCGGCTACACCGCCTGGGACCCCACCTCCTACGCCTTCATCAAGGACGAGGTGCTGTGCATCCCGACGGCATTCTGCTCCTACACCGGCGAGGCCCTCGACAAGAAGACGCCGCTTTTGCGCTCGATGAGCGCGGTGGAGGAGCAGGCCAACCGCGTGCTGGCCCTGTTCGGCGAGCCGCGTCAGCGCATCGTGCCCACGCTGGGCGCCGAGCAGGAATACTTCCTCGTGTCCGAGAAGGCCTATGCCAAGCGCCAGGATCTCATCATGACGGGCCGCACCCTGTTCGGTTACGCCCCCTGCAAGGGCCAAGAGCTCGACGAGCATTACTTCGGCGCCATCCGTCCCACCGTCAACGAGTTCATGAAGGAACTGGACAACGAGCTGTGGGCGCTCGGCGTGCCGGCTCGCACGAAGCACAACGAGGTGGCTCCGGCGCAGCACGAGCTGGCTCCCATCTTCACGAACGTGAATCGCGGCGTGGACGAGAACCTTCTCACCATGGAGAAGATGCGCCTGCTGGCCAGCCATCACGGTCTCGTGTGCCTGCAGCACGAGAAGCCGTTCGAGGGCATCAACGGCTCGGGCAAGCACAACAACTGGTCGCTGTCGGCCGGCAAGAAGAACCTGTTCGACCCCGGCGAGAGCCCCATGGACAACCTGCGCTTCCTCGTGTTCCTCGCGGGCGTCATCCAGGCGGTGGACGACTATCAGGAGCTGCTGCGCATGTCGGTGGCGTCCGCGGGCAACGACCATCGCCTCGGTGCCGACGAGGCGCCGCCGGCCATCATCTCCATCTTCCTGGGCGACGAGCTAGACGCTATCGTGGACGCGCTCATCGACGACCACGAGTACACGAACGCCGAGAAAGTGGCCATGGACCTGGGCGTGGCCGTGCTGCCGAACTTCCTCAAGGACAACACCGACCGCAACCGCACCTCGCCGTTCGCGTTCACCGGCAACAAGTTCGAGTTCCGCATGCCCGGCTCGGGCGTGAACCTGTCGGATTGCAACATGATCCTGAACACGGCCATGGCGAAGAGCCTCAAGGACTTCGCCGACGCGATGGAGGGCAAGGCCGGCGAGGAATTCGAAGCCGCCGCCATCGATTACATCCGCGACGTGCTGACGGCGCACCAGCGCATCATCTTCAACGGCAACGGCTATTCGGAAGAATGGACGCGGGAGGCGGAGCGCCGCGGCCTGGCGAACCATCCTACGACGGCCGACGCCCTGCCGTGCTTCGTCGAACCGAAGAGCATCGCGCTGTTCGAGGAGTTCGGCGTGCTCACGGAAACCGAAGTGCGCAGCCGCTACGAGGTGAAGCTGGAGAAGTACAACAAGCTGCTGAACATCGAGGCGCGCACGATGAAGCGCATGGTGCGCCGCGCCTACCTGCCCGCCATCAACAGCTACGCCGCCGAGGTGGCCGGCCACATCAACGCCATCCGGTCGGCTTGCGCCGGTGCCGACACCGACCAGCAGGAAGAGCTGCTGCGCCGTTTGCTGCTGGGCATCAAGGAGATCGACACGCAGCTGCGCGCCCTGGGCAAGCTGCACCACGAGACGCTGGAGATCGAGAGCGAGCAGGAGAAGGCGAACACCTACGCGCACGAGGTCATCCCCGTCATGGACAGGCTGCGCGCCGCCGTCGACGGGCTCGAAGTCCTCGTCGATCGCGACCACTGGCCCGTTCCCACGTACAACGACATCCTGTTCTACGTGTAAGCGAAACGCTTCCAGCGGCCCCGGCTATGCCGGGGCCGCTCGCGTTGTTGGGGGCGGTTGGAATCGAGGCCTGCCGGCAAAAGCGAGGTTTGACGGCAAAAACGAAGCCTGGTAACTTTGAAGGCGCTCTGCTTCGCGCAAATGTAGTCGAATGTAAGGCAGGTCCGTTATTTCCCCAGGTGGGAAAGTATCGCCTGATATTCTACCTTTGCCATAGGATTACCAAACCGCCTCGCTTTTACCGTGCGGAAGCGTTTTCGGCGTCACGGATCGGTGGAAGCAGTTCGCGAGGGTGTATACTCGTTTTCGTTGCGCCATACGAGTGCAAAGCCTGATGAATCCTTCGATGTCTGACGGAGGTTGTATTGATGAAAGCCGAGGGACGGCTTTTCGAAGAAGCCCTTGCCTCTCTGCGGAAGTGGCGTTTTCTGGTGATCGGTGGCGCGTTGTGGTGGTGCTGCCATTTTCTCACTCTGTACCAAAACGATATCGTCTCTTTGGATCCGATTGTCGGTTTTCCCGACATTATTTGGCTTTCGTGCGTGCTTGCAACTCTCGTGGTGTTCGTGGTGCTTATGTTCTCTCCTCGGCTTCGTCGGGCATACGGAGGGACTCGAACCTATATTGCGGCATTCTTCTGCGTTATCGGCGGTCTAGCGTGCTTTCCTCTCGCCGCCACAGAATCTGCTTTGGCGTTCGCTGGCTCGCTTCTTTCGGGGACGGGTATCGGCATCGTGTTCGCCTTGTACGGATGCCTTCATGCCCGCTGCAGGCATCGAGACATTCTTTTGCTTTGCGCCGTGGAGCAAGGTATCGCGCTGCTCCTTTTTGCGGCGGTGAACATTCTTGAGATTCCTGCGATTCCGGTTGCCATGGTGTTCGGCACGTTGTCTTTGCTGTTAATGCATGCTTCGAGCCGCGTGGGTGCAGACGAGAATCGCGAACCGTCCGTTGCGCTCGATGCGAATGTGGGGCAGCTTGCATTTTTGGCCTTCTTGATAGGGCTTCCTTACGGTCTTGTGCGCAACATGGTCTCGCAAGTCGGGGAAGGTTGGGCAAGCGCGGCGTTGCCGCTCGTGCTGGCGGGCACCTTCGTCGCCGCGGCGCTCTTGTTGGCGGTTTACTTCTCGCGACAGCGTTGGGGTTTGGTGAAGCAGTTCGCGGTTGTGGTGGCTCCGTTGACTGCGGCGAGCATGGCGTTGTTGCCCCTTGCATCGTTGAACCAGGTAGTTCCAGCGATTGTGGGGAATGCGGGCTTCGTGTCTTTTCTTATGCTGCAGTACTACTACGCGGCGGTGCTCAGCGCTCCATCCGAAAAGCCCCAGTCGAAGCTGTTGTTCATCTTGGGTGTGTTTACGCTGGCTGACAATTCGGGGCAGCTAGTAGGGGCCCTGCTTCCTTCTGAGTTTGCGAGCGCTGCTTCATCGGTGATGATCTACATTATATTAGTATGTTGCATATTCCTATTCTCGCGCAGACGAGACGCGCCCTCGAAGCTTCATGCTGAATCTATCGCCGACGATTCCGTCAGGCTTTCGGAGCTTTCGCTCGACGATGCGGCGTTCGAGCGGTACGACCTCACTATGAGAGAGCGAGAGGTCCTTCTATTGCTGCTCAATCGGCTGACGTACGAGGAAATAGCGGAGCGGCTCTTCATAAGCACGAATACCGTCAAAACGCATGTGGGGAACGTATACAAGAAGACGGGCGTGTCTTCGCGCAAGGAGCTTGTTTCGAAGTTTTAAGCGAAGGCGCAGGATGCGGGGCGTTGAGATGGCAGTAGTACTTTTCCGGTGATCTGTTTGACATGCATCCAGCTCAGCTCATCGATTGCGATGATCACCCGCTTCCTCCGATGTAAACCTTCCGTCGGATCCGTACCCTTGGTCCTGCTTGCAGTCGGGCAAGCGAACGACCAAGGAGGGACGTATGGAATCAACGATGGATCGACGCTCGTTTCTGAAGGGGTCTGTGCTTGCAGGAGCTGTCGCTTCTACGGGCATGCTTCTTGGAGGTTGCGCGCCGAAAAAGGAAAGCGAATCGGCCGTCGAAAAAAACGGCAAGAGCGCTGGCGATGGAGGGGCTGTCGATTGGCTTGGCGCTCCTCAGACGATCGACGAAGGCGATATCGCCGAAACGTTGGAGTGCGATGTGCTTGTAATCGGCGGCGGGCTTTCCGGGCTATGCGCCTTGAATGCGGCTGTTGAGGAAGGCGCGAATGCCATCCTTATCGAAAAGCACAGCTGCTCGCGTTACGGCGGCATCTTCCATTCTGCAATCGGTTACGAAAAGCAGGTGGAGGCTGGAGTGACCCTCGACCCGGAAGAGGTGCTCAACAACGAGCTTGTTAAATACGGGCCGCTGTGCGACACGTCGTTTTGGGCAACCTGGGCGCACGAAAGCGGTGCGATCATGGATTGGCTTTTGGAGAAAGCCGAAGCGAACGGGGTTGTTATAGGCATGCCCTTCACGCAGTACCCCGAAGGCGTCGATCCAAGCAAGGAGCCCTACATCACGATCCCCGGCAGCTTCACCACGGGATGGGATCACTTCATCGAAGAGGGGAAGGAACGCGAAAAGTATCTTCTCGATGCGCTGACTTCCGAAGCGGTGAAGTCTGGAGCGCAGGTCAAGTACAACACGCCTGGTTTGTACCTGGAGCAAACGGATAACGGCGCGGTGGGTGGAGCCGTCGCGCAGGCCGAAGACGGGTCGTATCTGCGGATCAAGGCGGCAAAGGGCGTTATCGTGTGTACGGGGGACTTTGCAGGTAACGAAGACATGTGCACGGCGTTGCTGCCTGAAACGATCGCCAAGGATATGTACGACTGCAACGCATACACCTCCTACATGGAATCAGACGAGCAGCCGAAGGGTCGTTTGGATACGGGAGACGGCCATAAGATGTGCATCTGGGCAGGCGGTGTCATGGAGGACAATCCCGTCGCTACGATGGGGTGGCCCAGCGTAGCGGAGGCTGGGCTGCTGCCGTACATGGGCGTGAACTCCATCGGCGAGCGGTTCGCCAACGAGGCTAATGCGTTCATGATAATCGGCCGTATCGCATACGATCAGCCGTGCGCCGCAGAGAAGGGCGCTCATTTTTGGAAGATCGTCGATGCGAACTATGCTCAGCAGACTGCGGACATGAAGCCGATATGCATGTTCGGCGTCATGGAGAGCGGGCTGGACGAGGAGACGATGTCGAAGAGCCCGAACGTAAAGGCGGACACGATCGAGGAGCTCGCTTCCGAGATGGAGGTCGATCCAGAGGTGCTGAAGGCCTCGATCGACCGGTACAACGAAATGGTCGCCCAAGGGTTCGATTCCGACTTCGCCAAGCCTAGTCGCTACTTGTATCCGATCGAGACCGCGCCGTTTTACGCGATCAGGGCGCAGCAGTCGTTCATTCATACGATGAGCGGCGTGCTCTGCTCGCCTGATCTGGAGGTTTGCGGTTCGAACGGGGCGATTCCCGGACTCTACGCTGCGGGCAACGTGGTTGGACGACGCTTCGGCAACCATTATGAAGCATCGTTGCCGGGCATGTCGAACGCTTTTGCGATCGTTCACGGTTACCTGGCTGGGAAGCATTGCGCGGCGCGCAGGTAAAAGGAATCGGTTCCCAGTAGATGCAGCTCCCTATGCGGCGCAAGCCTCTCCGGCTTGTGCCGCATTTGCCGCCTGCGCACGCCGTGCGTTCCCTTAGGCTTATGCTCCTCATCGGACTATGCCATTGTGAGGGAGCTCAGATAACCAAGCGTCTCGTTGGAGCAGGCCCCTCTTGCAAGGCGCAAGATCATGAAAGAAGATTAAAGCTGCATGAAGCGTGCGAAAGCCGCAGCTATCTAGCGTTCTTGCGGGGCAAGGTCGCTGTCGGGTGCCGCTGTTGGTTCGTCTCCTGCATCTTTGATGCCTCGGAGCGGTACGTTCGAGCGCAGCAGAGCCACCCAGCCGGCGATGGCGACGCCCATCGAACCGACGATGATGACGCCCACGCCTACCACGTAGTTCGGCCACGGCAGTACGGCGGCAAGCATGCCGACGCAGCCGATGGCGGTGTGCGCGAAGTTGATCAGCGACGATGCGGCTCCGGTATCGCCTTCCTGCTGCGACAGCAGGACGTTGGTGCTGTACGGCCGAACGGCAGCCTCCGTCAGCGCGAACGCAAGGAACGTGATGCAGAACAGCTGCGGGCTCGCTTGGCCCACGGCCAGCATGGCCGCGCCGGACGCCAGCGCGATGCCCAGCAGGATGCTGGTGAACCGCCGCGCGGACATGAACCGCGAGGCCGCAAGCCAGATGAACGGCCCCGCAGCCGTCAGCAGCGCGGCGAACGCGAAGTACATGCTGTACTCCAGCTCGGTCAGCCCGAAGAACGTGATGTACACGTACGAACCGACGGCGATGTACGCCATGAACGGCAGGTTGTACAGCCCGACGATGCCCAGGAACGCCGAGAACCCCTTGTTGCGCGCCACCGCGCCCAGCTGCTTCACGCTTCCCAGCACGGTGCCCTCGTAGCGTTCGCTGACGGGAAGCGTCTCGTCGAACAGCAGCGCCAGCCCGGCGCACAGAAGGCCGATGCCCGCCAGTACCCAGAACGTCATGCGCCAGTCGGCGACCTGCAGGATGAGCGCGCCCGCCACCGGCGCCAGCACGGGCCCTACCACGAACATCACCTGCACGACGGACAGCAGAGCCTCGCGCCGTTCGGGGACGACGGCGTCCTTCACCACCGCCGTGGACACCGCGCTCACCGCCCCGGCGCCCAAGGCTTGCAGGATGCGCGTGGCGATGAGCATGACGATGTCCACTGACAGCGCGCATAAAGCGCTGGCCAGCGCATACGTGAGAATGCCTGCCAGCAGCACGGGTTTGCGTCCGTAGCGGTCGCTTGCGGGCCCGAACGCCAGCAGCCCGACGGCGAAGAACAGGAAGTAGCCCACCAGCGTGAGGTTCACCATGCTCTCCGACGTGTTGAAATGCTCGGTCATGTGCGGGACGGCCGGCGTGTACATGTCCAGCGAAAGCGGCGTGACCAGCGACGTGATGACCAGCAGCACGATGAGCCCCAGCGGCCCCAACCGCCGTTGAGGCCGTGCGAGCCACGAGTGTAGTGCCATGTGCGTAGATCTCCTTGCGAAGCAGATGCGTTCAGGTTGAGCTTCCAGTATAGAAGACTTCGCCAGCGTCGTCAGGCGGGCAAGGTGGGCAGCGTGAGGGTGAACGTGGTGCCGCGCTCGTCGTCGCTGGCGGCAGCGAGGTTGCCGCCGTGCTCCTCGGCGATGGCGTGCGCGATGGCCAGCCCCAGGCCGTAGCCGCTGTCGTCGCGCGTGCGCGCCTTGTCGGCGCGGTAGAAGCGGTCGAACACGTGGGGGAGATCCTCGGGCGCGATGGCGAAGCCGGTGTTGTGCACCGCCAGCTCGATGCGGCGCACGCTTTGGCGCAGCGATACGTTCACGCTGCCGCCGTCGTCGGCGTACTTGCATGCGTTGTCCAGCAGCGTGCCCACCAACTTGCGCAGCCTCATCGCATTGCCGCGCACCATGACGCTCTCGTCCAGCTGCGATTGCAAATCGACGGCGCGCTCGAACGCCACGGACTCGAACTGCAGCAGCTCGCCTTCCACCAGGTCGGTGAGGTCGAGCCGCTCCATGGGCGGCGGCGCGGCGCCCTCGTCGACCTGCGCGAGCAGCAACAGGTCGCCTACCAGGCCCTGCATCTGCTGCGCTTCGTGCTGGGTGCTCTCGATCCACTGGCTCTGGCTGGCGATGCTGCGCTCGGGATGCTCAAGCAGGATGGACGTGTTCGCGAGGATCACGGTGAGGGGCGTCTTCAAATCGTGCGAAGCGTCGGCTACGAACCGGCGCTGCTGGCGCCATGCGCGATCCACTGGCGCCAGCGCCCACCGCGAGAAGAACATGCTGATCACGAAGAACGCAGCCAACGCCGCCGCGCCCACGCCCGCCAGTGTGACGGCCAGGGTCTGCCAGCCGCTTGCGGCGCTCATGTCCGCGAACGCGAGGTACGCGGCGCCTCCCACGGTGCGCTTCTCGTAGAACAGCCCTAGGCCGTCCAGGCTGCCGGAGCCGTCGGGCTGATCGGCCAGCGCGGCCGCGGCCTGCGCCAGCACGTCGTCGGCGATGGACGCCGTAGTGCGCGTTTGAACAGCTGCCAGCGAGCCGTCGGCCTCCACCGAGAACACCGCTACGGGAATGGCGGGATCCGATCCGCCGCGCTTGCCGCCGATCTCGGGGGGCATTCCGTTTGCACGGGCGGCGTCCGCTGGCACCTGGGCGCCGGGCTGGGTGCCGCTCGACGGGCCGCCGCCCGCGTCGCCTGCGTGGGCAAGAGCAGCGTCGAGCGTCTCGTGCACGCGCGCGACGCTCTGCTGGTAGTCGATGACGCAGATGGCGGTGAACACCACGGCCAACACCACGGCAACGGTGGCCATGTTGAGCGCGATGAACTTGACGCGCAGCTTCTTCAGCATGGAAGGCCCGCGCTTTCCGAGGCGTCGTCGGGCGCGGCATCGGCCACGAACCGGTAGCCCGCGCGCCGCAGCGTCTCGATGCGCGCCGTCGATCCCAGGAACTTCATCTTCTTGCGCAGAAACGACACGTAGGCCTCCACGTTGTTGTCTTCGGCGCTCGACTCCACGCCCCACACCTTCGCGATGAGCATGTCCTTCGACACCACCTGCCCGGCGTTCGCCATGAGCACCTTGGCCAGCGAGAACTCCTTGTAGCTGAGGTGTATGGACTTCGACCCGCACGCCAGGTCGTAGCTTTCCAGGTTCAGCACGAGGTCGCCGGCGGCCAGCTTCTCGAACAGCACTTCGCCCTGGCGGCGCGTGAGCGCGCGCAGGTGAGCCAGCAGCTCGGCGGGCGCGAACGGCTTGGTCATGTAGTCGTCGGCGCCGCTGTCGAGGCCGGTGATCTTGTCGGGCACGGCGTCGCGCGCGGTGAGCAGCAGCACCGGCACGCTGATGCTTTTGCGGCGCAGCTGGGCCACCACGGCGAAGCCGTCCATCTTCGGCAGCATCACGTCGAGGATGATCACGTCGTAGTCGCCGCATTCGGCGTAGGCGAGGCCGGAGGCGCCGTCGTGCACGACGTCCGTCTGGTAGCCGTTCTCGGCGAGTATGTGCGCCAGCGCCTGCGCCAGGCGCACGTCGTCTTCAACGATGAGGACTTGCATGGCGACCTGCTTTCTTTCGCGCGTCCTAGCTTCCATTGTACCGTCAGACCTGAAAAGCGTCTGAAAGAAACAGGCGAAGGCCCTTTTCGCGAGCGTGTTGCTTCTGCGCGAGCGCTCGGGCGGAGGCAGGCCCTTTCAGGGAACTTTCAGGCAGCGCGGCTAGGATGCGGTGTCTGATGGAAAGGACCGGTATCCCATGACAACGTTCACCGACGTATTCGAACGCAAGGAAGTGAAGTACCGCCTGGACGCGCGCCAGCACCGCGCGATGGCAGCCGCGTTACGCGGTCGCATGGCGCCCGACGCGTTCGGCCGGACGCGCATCGTCAGCCGCTACTTCGACACGCCCGAGCGCGCGCTCATCGAGCGGTCGTTGGACAAGCCGCTGTACAAGGAGAAGCTGCGCTTGCGCAGCTACGGGTCGCCGCAGGCTGGCGACCGCGTGTTCGTGGAGATCAAGAAGAAGTACAAGGGCATCGTGTACAAGCGACGGGTGGGCTGCTCGTTGGCTGCGGCCGAAGCCTACCTGGGCGGAGAGTCGTACGAGCAGGCCTGCGCGCGATTCCCGCTGCCCGACCCG